>WFXX01000027.1 GCA_015490395.1 Gammaproteobacteria bacterium
CCATGACGCGCTATCCCGGGAAGGCCCACGCCTTCCCGCCGGGGGTGGAGGGGGTGGTGGGGGACCTGGACAAGCCGGCCACGCTGGCGATGGCCTTCTCCGGGGTGCAGCGCCTGTTCCTGGTCACCCCTTTGTCCCAGCGGGAGACGGAGCAGGGCCTGGCCGCCGTGGAGGCGGCCCGGGCGGCCGGCGTGCGTCGCCTGGTCTACCTCTCGGTGCCCCTTGGCCCGGGGACCGAGGCCATTCCGCACTACCGAAGCAAGCTGCCCGTGGAGGAGGCCATCCGCGCCAGCGGCATCCCCTATGTCATCCTGCGCGCCAACAGCTTCTTCCAGGACGACTACCTCTGGTGCCGGGCGGCGGTGATGACCTACGGGGTCTATCCCCAGCCCCTGGGCACCGTGGGACTGAACCGGGTGGACCTCCGGGACGTGGCCGATGCGGCAGTCCATGCCCTTGCCGACCCTGCCCACGAGGGCCGGGAGTACCCTGTGCACGGCCCCCAGGCCCTCACCGGCCCGGAGATCGCCGAGACCTTCGCCCGGGAGCTGGGCCGGCCGGTGCACTATGCCGGCGACGACCTGGAGGCTTGGGCGCGCCAGGCCCGGCACATGATGCCCGAGTGGATGGTGGCCTCCCTCAAGGCCATGTACCGCCACTTCCAGAGCCACGGCCAGCGCGCGGGCCCCGGGGAGCTGGCCCTCCAGGAACAGGTGGTGGGCCATCCGCCCCGGGATTTCCCCAGCTTCGTGGCCGAGATCGTCCCCCGCTGGCGCCGGGAGATGGCCTCGGGGCGCTGAGCCCGGTGCTCCCCTAACCCGTGCTCCCCCCAGCTGCTGAGCTGGAGGCCGGCTCTCAAGTTTTGCCCCGGCGGTCCGTTCTCCCTGACGAAGGGCCCGCAACCCGTCGCTTGCGAGGCACGTCCCTTGCAGGACGCCTGGGGCGGGGCGGCGGGCCCCGCGAGGGAACGCCGGGAGGTGTCGGCCATGATGAGCATGCTGATGGAAGCGGTGGTCCTGTCTTTCACCGTGGGCTGCATCACGGGGGCTGTGGTGGCCCTGCACCTGCGCAGCGGCCCTGCCCGGGAAAAGGCCAAGGCCTCTGCCAAACGGGTCTTGGACTGAGGCCCGAGAGCGCGCCGGTCCCCCGTCCCGCTCAGCGGAGGGTGAGCAGCTCCTCCGCCAGGGTGGGATGGATGGGAAGGGTGCGTTCCAGGTCCGCCTTGGTGGCCCCCATGCGCAGGGCTACCGCGAAGCCCTGGAGGAGCTCGTCCGCGCCCGGGCCGATGACGTGGCAGCCCAGGACACGCAGATCGGGCTCCAGGCAGACCAGCTTGACCGCGGCGGGATGCCGCCGCCGGCTCAGGGCCTGGGCCAGAGGCACGAAGCGGGCCTGGAAGGTGCGCACCCTGTCCCCATAGCGCTGGCGGGCCTGCCCCTCGGTCAGGCCCACCGCCCCCAGGGGCGGGTGGGTGAAGACCACCGTGGGGATCTGGTCCGGAGGGGGCAGGGGCTTGTCCCGCCCGGCGAAGAGGCGCTCGGCCAGGGCCCGCCCTTGGGCCACTGCCACCGGCGTCAGGGCGGGCCCCCCCGTCACGTCCCCGACGGCGTAGACCCCCGGCACGTCGGTCTCCAGATGCCCGTCGGTCACCACCGCCCCGCGCCCATCCAGGCGCACCCCGGCCTCCTCCAGGCCCAGCCCGTCGCTGTTGGGCCGCCTTCCCACCGCCCAGAGGAGCAGGTCGTGCTCCCCGCTGCGGCCCCCGTCGGCCCCGAGGAGCGCCAAGCCTCCGGGCTCTCGCCGCTCCACCCGGACCACCTCCAGGTCGCCTGATAGATCGGCTCCCTCCTCCGCCAGGATCTCGGCCAAGGTCTCCCCTAGCATGGGGTCGAAGGCCGGCAGCAGCCGCCGCCCGCCCAGCGCCAAGGTCACCTGCCGGCCCAGGCTCAGCAGGATGCTGGCCAGCTCGGCGGCGATGTAGCCCGCGCCCACCACCACCACCCGCTCTGGCAGCACCTCTAGATCGAAGAAGCCGTCTGAGGTCAGGCCCAGCTCCGCCCCCGGCAGCGCCGGCACCACCGGGCGGGAGCCGGTGGCCAGCACCACGTGTCGGGCCTGGAGCACGGTGCCGTCCTCCAGCTCCACCGCCCCCGGGCCGGCCAGGCGGCCCCGGAGGGGGAAGTGCCGGATCCCGGCTGCCTCCAGGTGGCGGGCGTAGAGGGCGTTGAGCCGAGCCACGCAGGCCTCGCGGCCCGTCTTGAGCCGCGTCCAGTCCAGGCGCACCGAGCCCGGCGGCAGCTCCAGGCCGTAGTCCGCGGCCTCTGCCACGGCACGCGCCACCTGGGCCGCCACCCACAGCAGCTTCTTGGGGATGCAGCCGGCGTTGACGCAGGTGCCCCCCAGCGGACGGGGGTCCACCACCGCGCAGCGGGCGCCCAGCGCCGCGGCCCGCCGGGTCACGGCCAAGCCGCCGCTGCCCCCGCCCAGGGCCACCAGGTCCCAGGAGGGTCTGGAGCGGGCCAAGAATCAAGCCTCCTGTCGCTCCCGCAGCTGGCGCAGGATCTCCCGCTCCACCTGGCGGGCCGTGCGCCCGGTGGTCTCTACCACCAGGTCCGCCACCGCCTCGTAGAGGGGACCCCGCTGGCGCATCAGCTCCTCCATGCGCCCCCGGCGGTCCTCGGTCTGGAGCAGGGGGCGGTGCCGGTCGCGGGCGGTGCGCTCCAGCAGCTGGTCGATGGAGGCTTTGAGGTAGATCACCGTGCCCCGGGCGGCCAGGAGACGCCGGTTGTCCGGATCCAGCACCGCCCCACCCCCGGTGGCCAGCACGATGCCCTCGCGGGCGGTGAGCTCCTCGATGAGCCGCTTCTCCCTGCGGCGGAAGCCGGCCTCGCCCTCGACGTCGAAGATCAGCGGGATGCTGGCCCCGGTGCGCCGCTCGATCTCCTGGTCCGCGTCCACGAACTCCAGCTTCAGGGCCCGGGCCAGGCGCCGGCCCAGGGTGCTCTTGCCCGCCCCCATGGGGCCGATGAGGAAGAGGCGCATCAGTCTGCGATGCTTAGCGATATGGTAGAGACCACGCCTTTAGGCGTGGTCGCCGTGAAGAACAGGTATCCGGTATCGGGGGTGCCATCGGATTCTATGGTCACAACGACCCTGTAAGGTGCCGCCGCGCTGGAGACGGGAACGGTCCATGCGCTCGGCCCGGCGACCTGCCCGTTCGTGGTCTCCACGTTGAGAGCGGTATTGGACGGTGGCACGTTGCCGTGCACGTCGGCGACGGACACCTCAAACTGAGCCGGCGCTCGAATAGCAGGCAGCCCTGCGATGCTCAGGTCGCTGTCGTACGACGAATTGCCATTCACATCCTCGAACGGCTCACCCGGGTCGTATACCCCATTCCCATTGGAGTCGACGAACCGTTCCCGCGCCGTCAGGCTCAGCTGGGAGCTTGCCATGACGAAGGTCACAGAGGCGCCGATGCCTGTCGGTGTAACAACACAGGAACCCAGGGCAGGGTCACAAGTGATTCCGTCGAACTGGCCATTGGCCGGTGTATAGCTGTTGCTTTTATCGAAATCGTAGAAAGGTTCATTGCTGTCGCGAACGTTGTTCTCGTTGACGTCCATGTAGACTTCCGGCAAGTCCACGAAGGGTTCGCCTGCGTCCCAATAGCCGTTGGCGTTGAGGTCGCTGAAGCTTTCTTCGCCGGTGGTGTAGGCGAACACCGTGGCGCGGCCGTTCGGGGCTTTGTCCTTAGGATCTTGGCTGATCCAGGTCACGGAGCAAGTGCCAGCAACGGTACCGCACGACGGCTGGATCGACCCCGCATTGACGGTGAAGTAGACGGTGGTGCCGTCAGGCACCGGGTTGTTGTAACGGTCGGCCAGACGAACGGTGACGGTCACCGTCGTGTCTTCGTACTCCCAGGCTTCCGGGTTAAGGTTGTCGACGGACAGGGAGAAGCTATCTTGGTCAGGCACCGACGAGGAAACCACCAGACTGCGCGATTGTGTGGCAACGCCCTTGCCGCGCACCTTCGCTGTCACCACCACGGGCGTGGGCACGATGCCGGCCTGTACCACGGTCTGGACGGTGCCGTCGTCACCCGAGACGGCGCTGGTGGGCAGGAGCGTCAGGCCGCCCACATCGGTGCTCAACGAGAAGTCCACCGTCTGGCCCTTCATGGGCCCGCCGCTCTCGTCCAGCACCCGGAAGGTGACCACAGCGGTCTCCGTGAGCCCGGTGCCCTTGAGGGCGATGGTGGTGGGGCTGGCGGAGACGAACTGGATGGAGCCGAGAGAGGCGGCGGCCACGGTGAGGGTGGCCGAGGCGGTCAGCGTCTGCCCCTCCACGACGGCGCTGGCGTAGACGGTGTCCGTGCCCTGGCAGCCCTGGGCGCTGTAGGTGGCGGTGGCGAACCCGGTGGTGGTGGTCACCGGCGAGGTGATGCTGGCGTTGCCCGTGCCCACGCAGTCCGAGGTGAAGCTGACGTCCACGCTCTGCTGGTAGGGGTTGCCGTTGGCGTCCACCAGGGTGGCGGTGACGCTAGTGCTCCCGCCAGCGGAGAGGTTGGTCACAGCGATCTGGAGCTGGCCCTCCTGAAAGCTGGCGCCCGTGCCCTTGCCCATGCGCACCACGGCGCTGGAGGCGCCGCCGGCGTCCGGGGCGCCGGCGCCACCGCCGGCGGCAGCGCCGGGTGGGGGGCTGCTCAGGGTGCCGCTGCCGCCGCAGGCGGCCAGGGTCAAGGCGGCGATCGCTAGCGCCGCCTTGGCGGCGCCGCTCAAGGGGCTGGACAAGACGACGCGCATGGTCTGCCTCCTCGAAGCGCTGCGGTGTGTCGTGCGCGAAGCCTTAGCGGGCCTGCAGACCTTCCTTCAGGATCTTGGGCGTGACGAAGATGAGCAGCTCCGCCTTCTTGTTCACCCGGGAGGTGCTCCGAAACAGGGCCCCTACCACGGGAAGATCCCCGAGCAGGGGCACCTTGCTGGCCTGCTGGGTGCGGGTCTGCTCGTAGATGCCGCCGAGCACTACGGTCTCGCCGTTGTCCACCAGCACCTGGGTGTTGACCTCCCGAGTGTTGACCGAGGGCACACCCTGGAAGACCTCTCCCACGCTGTCCTTGTTAACCTTGAGATCCATGATGATCCGGTCGTCCGGGGTAATCTGGGGCGTGACCTCCAGGCTGAGCACGGCCTTCTTGAAGGAGACGGCGGTGGCGCCGCTGGCGGCTGCCTGCTGGTAGGGGATCTCCACACCCTGCTCGATGAGGGCCGCTTTCTGGTTGGCGGTGATCACCCGAGGGCTGGAGATGATCTCGCCTCGCCCCTCGGCTTGGAGGGCCGAGAGCTCCAGGTCCACCAGATAGTCCTTGCCGAGGATGGCCAGGGCGAAGCGTCCGGCTGGGCTCTGCACCGGCAGGCTGACGCTGAGCCGGTCGCCTAGGGTCGGCACGCCCACTGGCAGGGGCTGGCCTGTGCTGCCGATGTTGGCTAGGGCACGGCTCACCAGGGCATCGGTGCCCTCGGCCGAACCGGAGAAGGCGGCTAGGCCGTCGTTGCCGTTCTTGCGGGCGGCCGAGACCCCGAAGCGCATGCCCAGCTCCCGGGAGAAATCGTCGTTGGCGATGACGATGCGCGATGCGATGAGCACCTGGCGTACGGGGCGGTCCAGGCGGGCCACCACCTTGCGGATGGCCTCCAGGGAGGCAGCGGTGTCGCGCACCAGGAGGGTGTTGGTGCGCTCGTCCACCGTCACCGTGCCCCGTTCCGAGAGGAGGCTGTTCTCCTTGGAGCGGATGAGGGCCGCCAGGTCCGCGGCCTTGGCGTAGTTGATCTGCAGGATCTCCGAGCGCAGGGGCTCGAGCTTGGCAATCTGCTCGCGGGCTTCTAGCTCCTGCTTCTCCCGCGCGGCCAGCTCCTCGTTAGGGGCCACCAGGATCACGTTGCCTAGGCGCCGCATTCCCAGGCCTTTCGTGCGTAGGATGATGTCCAGGGCCTGGTCCCAAGGCACGTCCTTCAGACGGAGGCTGAGGCCTCCCTGCACGGAGTCGCTGACCACCATGTTGAGACCGGTGAAGTCGGCGATGACCTGCAAGGCGGCACGCACATCGATGTCCTGGAAGTTGAGGGAGAGCTTGCGCCCGGTGTAACGGGGCTGCCTGGCCGCGCCGTCTGTGGCCTGCTCGACCCGCTTGGGCCGGATCTCCACCACGAAGCGTCCATCGGTCTGATAGGCCAGGGACTCGAAGGCGCCCCGGGCCCGGATCTCCAGGCGACTGGAGCCGTCCTCGCCGTAGGCATCCACCGTCAGCACCGGGGTGGCGAAGTCGGTCACGTCTAGACGCCGCTCCAGGGCCTCGGGCAGCCGGGTGCCGGGGAAGCTCACCACCACCAGGGAGCCCCGGCGGTCCACGTCCACCGGCACCGCCGGGTCGGAGAGGGTTACCAGCACCCGGCCCTCGCCATCCGGGCCGCGCCGGAAGTCCACCTCCTCGATGGAGGGGCCGGCCAGCCTGACGCCGGACCCGGCCTCTCCCTCCGCCGGGCCGGGACCCTGCTCCCTGGTGGCCTCGCCGGCGGCGCGGGCCGCGGCCACCTCCGTGCCCTCCAACACGAGGATCAGCCGCCCGTCCTCCCGCTGCAGCCGATAGGTCGCCGGCTGCACCAGGGTCACCACCACGCGGGTGCGGCCTCCGGCCTCGACGGCAGTGACCGCCCGCACCGGCCCCTTGCCCACAGCCAAGGTCTTGCGTGGCAAGGCGCTGCGCACGCCGGGGAAGTCCAGGGCGATGCGTGGCGGCTGCTCGGTGGCGAAGCTGCGCGGCTCGCCCGGCGGGGCGGAGAAGCGCAGCTCGATGCCCACCCGCTCCCCGGGCAGGCTCACGGCGCGCACCGCCTCCAGCCTCGGAGGCACGGCCGGAGTCGGGCCCTCGCCGGCGAGCGCTGCTCGCCCGGCCAAGGCGGCCAACACCGCCAAGGCCGCCGCGAGCAGGCCCCGCATCCCCCCACGGGTCCCTCTCGGCCCGGGCCGGGCCCGGGCCCCCCAACGGGTGCTCCACAGGTGGTTGCCTTCCATCCTGTCACTCCGCCAGTTGCAGCTTCGCCTTGCGCTGGCGCCAGCCCCCCACGCCATCGGGGACCAGCTCCACCAGCTCGATGCGCTCCTCGCTGATGTGGGTGATGCGGCCGTGGTGCTGCCCTAGGTGATTCCCCACGCTCACCCGGTAGACCAGCCCATCCGGGGCTCGTACCAGGGCCCAGCGCTCTCCCCCCTGAGCTAGGGTGCCCACCATCTTGAGCTTCTCCAAGGGGAAGGCCTCCAGGGGCTCCTTGCGGCGGGAGAGATCTGGACGGGGGCCAGCCTCGTCGCCGGCCAGCTCGGCGATGCTCACCGTCGCCCGCCGCCAAGGCTCGAAGGGCGAGCGCCTCCCAGCGGCCTGATAGATGAAGGTCTCGAAGGGCCGGATCTCCGGTATGGGCTCCACGCGGCCTCCCGGCCGGGACTTGACCTCGGCCACGTAGGCCTCCAGGTCTTCCATGCCACCCCCGCTGCAGCCGGCCAGCAGCAGGGTAAGGGTGGCGGCCAGCAACGGCCCGAGGCCGGTCTTTCCCCTGCGAGCCTTGGCGGGCAAGGCCATCAGGGCGCCTCCTCCTCCAGGTAACGATAGGTCTTGGCCGTGGCCTCCATCACCAGCTTGCTCTTCTGGCCGTCCTTGCCCTTGAGGCGCTCGATGCGCACATCGTGCAGGGTGACGATGCGGGGCAGGCGGGCCACGTCGCTCACGAAGCGGCCGAACTGATGGTAGGTGCCCACCACCTTGATGCGAATGGGGAGCTCGGCATAGAACTCCGCCGGCCGCTCCTCCTCCGGCTTGAACAGTTCGAAGCGCAGGCCGTTGACCAGCCCCGCCTGGGTGATGTCCACCAGCAGTTCGGCGATCTCGGTGCGTGAGGGCAGCTGACGCAGCATGGTGCCGAAGGAGCGGCGCATCTCCTCCATCTGCCGCCGGAAGATATCCAGGTTGGCCGCCTTGGCCTGCTTGGCCTCGAAGGTGCGCTTGAGCTGCTCCTCCTCCTGTCGGGCCCGCTCCAGGGCCTCCAGCTGGGCCCGGGTGTCCAGCCAGAAGCCGGCGGCCAGGACCACCGCACACAGCAGGGCGATGACCACCCCCTTGACGAAGGCGGGCCAGCTGCCCACCTCCTTGAGGTCCAGGCTGGCGAGCTGGTCGCGCAACTCCTGCAGCCTCATGCCCGGCCCTCCTGGTGGGGCGTGCCCTCCTCGTCCTCGCCGGCGGGCAGGCCGGTGAGGTAGACGTCGAGCTGGAAGCGGCTCACCCGCCGCTCCTCGGGCCCTTCGGCCTCGATGACCGCTAAAGTGGGCCGCTCGAACCAGTCCGAGGCATCCAGGTTGCGCATGAAGGCCGAAACCCGGGCGTTGGACTCGGCCAGGCCCTCCAGGGTCACCCGCGCCCCTTCCTGCTCCAGGCGGGTCAGGTAGAGCCCATCCGGCACCGCGCGCGCCAGCTCATCGAAGAGGCGCACCTCCTGTGGCCGCTGGCCTTGGAGGCGTTCGATGATACGCATGCGTGCCAGCAGGCGCTCCTTCTGGGCCTCTAGGTCCTTGATCTCCTTGATCTGCTGGTCTACCTGGGCGATGACCTGGCGCAGGTAGCGGTTGCGAGCTTCCTGCTCTTCGATAAGGCCGGCGATGTGGAAGTGCACGTAGACCACCACCAGGCCCATGAGTAAGGCCGCTCCGGCGGCGGTGGTGTAGAAGCGGCGCTCGCGCTCTTTGCGCAGCTGCTCGCGCCAGGGCAGCAGGTTGATGCGGGTCATGATGCCGACTCCTCCGCTGCCCCCTCAGTCGAAGTTCCTCAACGCCAGCCCGCAGGCGATCATCAGCGCCGGGGCGTCGTTGCTCAGGGCGTGGGCCTTGACCTTAGACGAGAGGCCCATGTCGGCGAAGGGGTTGGCGATGGAGGTGGGGATGCCGAGCTTGTCCGCCATCAGCTCGTCGACCCCGGCGATGGAGGCGCAGCCACCGGCCAGCACCAGGTGATCTACGTTATTGTACTGGCTGGAGGAGAAGAAGAACTGCAAGGAGCGGCTGATCTGCTGGGCCATGGCCTCCTTGAAGGGCTCCAGGACCTCGGGGACGTAGTTGTCGGGCAATCCCCCCTGGCGCTTGGCCAGGCCCGCTTCTTCATAAGAGAGGCCGTAGCGGCGCTGGATCTCCTCGGTGAGCTGCTTGCCCCCGAAGACCTGCTCCCGGGTGTAGATGATCTTGAAGTCGTGGAAGACGTGCAGGGTGGTCATGGTGGCCCCCACGTCGGCCACGGCCACCGTCTTGCCCACCCCTCCCTCGGGGAGCTGGGGCCCTAGCAGGGAGAAGGCGCTCTCCATGGCGAAGGCCTCCACGTCCACCACCTTGGCGGTGAGCCCGCCCAGCTCCACCGCCGCCACCCGCACGTCCACGTTCTCCGAGCGCGAGGCGGCCAGGAGCACGTCCACGCTGTCGGACCGCTTCTCGGAGGGGCCCAGCACCTGGAAGTCCAGGGCCACCTCCTCCATGGGATAGGGGATGTACTGGTCGGCCTCCACCCGGATCTGTTGCTCCAGCTCGCTCTCCGAGAGGCTGGCCGGCATGGTGATGACCTTGGTGATGACCGCCGAGCCGGCTACCGCCACCGCGGCGTGCCGGGCCTTGGTGCCCGAGCGTTTCACCGCCTGCGCGATGGCCCGGCCCACGGCCTCCACGTCGGCGATGCTCTTCTCCACCACCGCATTGGGCGGCAGCGGGGCCACCGCGTAGGCCTCCACCCGGTAGCGCTCGCCAGCGCGCCCCAGCTCCAGGAGCTTGACCGCCGTGGAGCTGATATCCAGCCCGACCAAGGCTGCTTTCTTCCTGCCAAAAAGCCGCACGTCCTGCTCCGTCCCTGTGCTGTCCGTGGCCGGTGGCGGCGGGGGCCGCTCCGACCGACCATAGCGCCCCGACGTGCCCTTGGCAACGCGGTTCGCCAGTGCTTATCGTCCGTTGGTATACTAAACCTTAGCCATCCCTGGGCTTGACCCCGGTCACACCCCCGGCTCCCATGAGTTCCCTGCGCCAACGGCTGCGCTTGGCCGCCTGGCTGCTGGCCGGCCTGCTGCTGGTGGGCACCGCAGCTGGCGCCGCCTTCCTCTACGTGGTGGTGCTGCCCACCCTGCCCCCGGTGGAGCGCCTCAAGGAGGTGCGCTTCCAGGTGCCGCTGCGCATCTACACCCGCGACGGGCGCCTCATGGCCGAGTTCGGCGAGAAGAAACGCACCCCTGTCAAGATAGAAGACGTCCCGCCCCTCTTGGTCAAGGCGGTGCTGGCCGCCGAGGACGACCGCTTCTACCGCCACCCCGGGGTGGACTGGCAGGGGATCCTGCGGGCCGCCTGGCACCTGCTGCTGACCGGGCGCAAGACTCAGGGAGGGAGCACCATCACCATGCAGGTGGCCCGGAACTTCTTCCTGAGCAGCGAGAAGACTTATTTGCGCAAGCTGCGCGAGATCGTCCTGGCCCTGCGCATCGAGCAGACCCTGAGCAAGGATGAGATCCTGGAACTCTATCTGAACAAGATCTACCTGGGCCAGCGGGCCTACGGGGTGGCGGCGGCGGCCCAGGTCTACTACGGCAAGCCCTTGGAGGAGCTCACCCTGGCCCAGCTGGCCATGATCGCCGGCCTGCCCAAGGCCCCCTCCCGGGACAACCCCATCGCCGATCCCCGCCGGGCCGTGGAGCGGCGCAACTACGTGCTGCGGCGGATGCGGGAGCTGGGATACATCGACGAGGCTGCCTATCGGGAGTCCGTGGCCGCCCCGGTCACGGCCCGCAGTCACCGCCTACGGCCGGAGGTGGAGGCGGCCTACGCGGCAGAGCTGGTCCGGTCGCTGGTGGTGGCCCGCTACGGGGAGGAGGCTTACACCGCGGGCCTGGTGGTGCGCACCACTTTGGAGGCGCCCCTCCAGGAGGCGGCCGTGCGTGCCCTGCGCGAGGCGCTCCTGGCCTACGACCGCCGCCACGGCTACCGGGGCCCCGAGGGACGGGTGGCGCTTGCGCCGGGGGCGGGCCCCGAGGCCTGGCGTCGTGCCCTCGCCGGCAAAGGGCCGGTGGGAGGGCTGCAGCCGGCGGTGGTGGTGGCGGTAGCCGAGCGGGCGGCTGCCATCTATATCAAGGGCCCCGCGGGGGAGGGGAGGCTGGGCTTGATTCCCTGGGAGGGCCTCTCCTGGGCACGTCCCTACGAGGACGAGAACCACCGCGGACCCCCCCCCCGGACTGCGGGGGAGGTGGTGGCCGTGGGTGACTTGGTGCGGGTCCGTCCGCGGGCCGACGGAGGCTTCGATCTGGCTCAGCTGCCGGAGGTGGAGGGGGCCTTGGTGGCCCTGCGCCCGATGGATGGGGCGGTCGTGGCCCTGGCGGGGGGCTTCGACTTCCGGCGCAGCAAGTTCAATCGGGCGGTGCAGGCCGCCCGCCAGCCCGGCTCCAGCTTCAAGCCCTTTATCTACTCCGCGGCCCTGGAGCGGGGCTTCACCGCCGCCACCGTGGTCAACGACGCCCCGGTGGTCTTCGACGACCCAGCCCTGGAGCGGGCCTGGCGCCCGGAGAACTACTCGGGGCGCTTCTTCGGGCCCACTCGGCTGCGGGAGGCCCTAGTCCACTCGCGCAACCTGGTCTCCATTCGGGTGCTGCGGGCCGTAGGCCTGGAGCCTACCTTGCGGCACCTGGCCCGCTTCGGTTTCGATCCCGAGCGTCTCCCCCGCGACCTCTCTCTGGCCCTGGGCAGCGGGGTGGTCTCGCCCTTGCAGCTCGCGGCGGGCTACGCGGTCTTCGCCAACGGAGGCTTCCGGGTGGAGCCCTATTTCATCGAGGAGGTCCGCACGCAGGACAGGCGGGTGCTGATGCGGGCCCAGCCCTGGATGGCCTGCGAGGCCTGTGCTGAGCTCCCGGAGGGGGGCCGTCCCGCCCCCCGGGCCATCGGGGCCCGCAACGCCTACCTGATGACCAGCATGATGCGGGACGTCATTCGCCGGGGCACCGGGCGGCGAGCCCGCGCCCTGGGCCGCCGGGATCTGGCGGGGAAGACCGGGACCACCAACGAGCAGCGAGATGCCTGGTTCGCGGGCTTCCATCCCTCGCTGGTGGCGGTGAGCTGGGTGGGCTTCGACGACAGCCGCCCCCTGGGCCGGCGGGAGACGGGGGCCCGGGCCGCCCTGCCGGCCTGGATGGCCTTCATGCGCGAGGCCCTGAGGGGGGTGCCGGAGGCGCCCTTGGTGCAGCCGCCGGGCTTGGTGACGGTGCGCATCGACCCGCGCACCGGGCTGCTGGCCCCGCCGGGGGCCCGCCGGGCGGTGTTCGAGACCTTTCGCGCCGAGCACGTACCCCAGCGGCATGCGCCGGCGGTGGGAGCCCGTCGGGAGGAGGGGGCCTCCCGGCCCCCGGCGCAAGCCCCGGAGCTGATCTTCTGATTCTTCGAGGAGGGCCAAAGGGGAGGAACCGGCATGGCAAGGCGCGGCCGGAGTGGCTTTCGCGAGCGCGAGGGGCGGGGACGGCGCATGCGCCTGCTCCTGGCCCAGGAGGCCGGGCGCATCATGGCCGAGGAGGGGGTGGAAGACTACCAGCGGGCCAAGCTCAAGGCGGCCCAGCGCTTGGGAGTGCCCCAGACTCGGCACCTGCCCCGGAACGAGGAGATCGAGCAGGCCCGACGGGAGCACCTGCGGCTGTTCCACGCCGCTTCCCAACCTGGACGGCTACGGGCCTTGCGGGAGGCCGCCCTGCGGGCCATGACCTTTCTGGCTGCCTTCCAACCCCGCTTGGTGGGGCCTGTGCTCCATGGGACGGCCGACCGCCACACCGAAGTCACCCTGCACCTGTTCGCCGGGGCTGCCGAGGAGGTGGCCGTGCACCTGATGGACCACGGCCTCGCCTACGAGGCCCTAGACCGGCGGGTGGCGATGCCTGACGGGCGGGAGCTGCGCCTGCCCGCCTTCCGGGTGGAGCGCGAGGGGGTGCCCTTCCTGCTGGTGGTCTTCCCCCCTGAGGGGCTGCGGGCCGCCCCTTGCTCGGCCCTGGACGGGAGGCCCATGGAACGGGCCAGCGCGGCGCGCCTGCGCGCCCTGCTGGAGGCGGAGGCCGGGCCGGAGGGGCCTGCGCCGCCCTTCAGTCCGTGACCCGGGCCTCGCCCTGGAAGTGCACCCCGCCCGCTGCCCGGGCCGGCTCCCGCTGCTCCAGCGGCACGTAGTCCCGCCGGGGCGGGCCGTCGTAGAGCTGGCGGGGGCGGCCGATGCGCTGCTCGGGATCGGCGATCATCTCCATCCACTGGGCCACCCAGCCAGCGGTGCGGGCGATGGAGAACATCACGGTGAACATGTTGGTGGGAATGCCGATGGCCCGGTAGATCAGCCCCGAGTAGAAGTCCACGTTGGGGTAGAGGTGGCGCTCGATGAAGTACTCGTCCCTGAGGGCCTCCTCCTCCAGGCGCAGGGCCAGCTCGAAGAGGGGATCGTTGTCGTCCCCGAGCTCCCGCAGCACCTCGTGGCACATGCGCCGGATGATCCGCGCCCGCGGGTCGTAGTTCTTGTAGACCCGGTGCCCGAAGCCCATGAGGCGGAAGGGATCGTTCTTGTCCTTGGCCTTGGCGATGTACTTGGGGATGTTCCTCACGTTCCCGATCTCGGCCAGCATGCGCAGCACCGCCTCGTTGGCCCCACCGTGAGCCGGCCCCCACAGGGCGGCGATCCCTGAGGCCACGCAGGCGAAGGGGTTGGCCGCCGAGCTGCCCGCCAGGCGCACCGTGGAGGTGGAGGCGTTCTGCTCGTGGTCGGCGTGCAGGATGAAGATCAGGTCCAGGGCCCGCTCCGCCACCGGGTGCACCACGTAGTCCTCCGTGGGCACGGCGAACATCATGCGTAGGAGGTTGCCCACGTAGCTCAGGTCGTTGCGCGGGTAGACGATGGGCTCGCCCACCGAGTGCTTGTAGCTGGCCGCGGCGATGGTGGGCATCTTGGCGATGAGCCGGTGGGCGGCCACCTCCCGGTGGCGCGGGTTCCGGATGTCCGTGGAGTCGTGGTAGAAGGCCGAGAGGGAGCCCACCACTCCCACCATGATGGCCATGGGGTGGGCGTCGTGGTAGAAGCCCTGGTAGAAGCTCTTGAGGCTCTCGTTGATCATGGTGTGGTGGGTGATGGTGTCCTCGAAGCGGCGCAGCTGCTCCCGGTCGGGCAGCTCGCCGTAGAGGAGCAGGTAGGCCACCTCCAGGAAGGTGCTGTGCTCGGCCAGCTGCTCGATGGGATAGCCTCGATAGAGCAGCACCCCGCGCTCGCCATCGATGAAGGTGATGGCGCTGCGGCAGCTGGCGGTGGAGAGGAAGCCCGGGTCGTAGGTGAAGTAGCCCAGCTCCTTGTAGAGGCGCCCGATCTCGATGACCGCCGGCCCGTGGGTGCCCCGGCGCACGGGCAGCTCCACCCGCCGGCCAGTGGCGTTGTCGATGAGGGTGACCGTCTCGCGCCGCGGCTGCTCCCGCTCGCTCATCCTTGCTCCTCCTGCGGGCCGCCGACCAAGTCGGCCAGGGCCTCGCGCACCTGGTCGATGGACACCTGCAGCATGGCCCGCTCCTCGGCCGAGAGGGGCAGCTCCAGCACCCGCTCCATGCCGCCGCCGCCCAGGACCACGGGGACCCCCAGGGCCAGGTCCCGCACCCCGTACTCGCCTTCCAGCACCGCCACGCAGGGCAGGACCCGCCGGCGGCGCCGGGCCACCGCGTCCACCATGGCGGCGATGGCCGCCGCCGGGGCGTCGTAGGCGCTGGAGGTCTTCTTCAGGGCCAGGATCTCCGCCCCGCCCCGGCGGGTGCGCTCCACGATGGCCGCCAGCCGCTTCCGCTCCAGGAGGAGCTCCAGGGGCACGCCGCCGACGTGGCTGTAGCGCACCAGGGGCACCATGGCGTCACCGTGGCCTCCGACGACCAGGGCCTGGACGTCGCGCACCGACAGGCCCGTCTCCTCGGCCACGAAGGCCGCCATGCGGGCGCTGTCCAGCACCCCGGAAAGCCCGAAGACCCGCCGCCGTTCCCAGCCGCTGCGCCGCCAGGCCAGGTAGGTGAGCACGTCCACCGGGTTGGTGACCACCAGGAGCAGGGCCTCGGGGGCGTGGCGGCGCACCTGGTCCACGATGCCCTCCACCACCTGGCGGTTGGTGGCCAGCAGGTCCAGGCGGCTCTGGCCCGGCTGCCGGGGGGCCCCGGCGGCGATGACCACCAGGTCCGAGCCGGCCAGCAGGGCCGGATCCGCCCCCCCTTGGATGCGGGTGTCGAAGCCGTAGAGGGAGGCGGTCTCCTGGAGGTCCAGGGCCACCCCTCGGGCCGCCTCGTCGTCGCGGCCCAGCAGCACCAGCTCCCGGCAGAGCTGCTCCCTGGCCAGGGCCTGGGCGGTGGCCTCCCCCACCCGGCCCGGTCCCACCACGGTGATGCGGCGCACGGCAAGCTCCTCTCGGCGGCTCCTTCGTGGAGCCGGGCCATGATGGGCGAGGCCCCCCGCCTTTGTAAAGGGCGCGCACCAGGATGGGGCGGCCGGGGCCGACGGGAGCCCGGCCCTGGTGCGCCGCGGCGCCCCCGATGCCCGTGCGCGCGAGCAAACCCTTGTGCGAAAAGGTCGACCTGTTTCTGGCACGGGGCGTGCAGAAGGGTGGGCGAGGTTCCCTGCGCGGAGGTGGGAGACCATGAGACGTCTGGTGCTGGTGGGCAACGGCATGGCCGGCATGCGCACCCTGGAGGAGCTGCTCAAGCTGGCCCCGGAGGCCTATGCGATCACGGTCTTCGGCGCCGAGCCCCACGGCAACTACAACCGCATCCTCCTCTCCCCGGTCCTGGCCGGCGAGAAGACCCTGGAGGAGATCATCCTGCACCCGCGCACCTGGTACGAGGAGCGGGGCATCACGCTGCACGCCGGCAAGCGGGTGGTGACCATCGACCGGGCGCGGCGGGTGGTGCGGGCCGAGGACGGCACCGAGGCCCCCTACGACCGCCTCCTCCTGGCCACCGGCTCCCGCCCGGTGGTGCTGCCGGTGCCCGGCCACGACCTGGAGGGCGTGGTCACCTTCCGGGACATCGCCGACGTCGAGCGCATGCTGGAGGCCTGCGCCCGCGGCGGCCGGGCGGTGGTCATCGGCGGCGGGCTGCTGGGCCTGGAGGCGGCCCACGGCCTGCACAGGCGGGGCATGAACGTGAC
This sequence comes from Gammaproteobacteria bacterium, assembly GCA_015490395.1. Classification (GTDB taxonomy): domain Bacteria; phylum Pseudomonadota; class Gammaproteobacteria; order DRLM01; family DRLM01; genus S141-70. The sequence goes on from WFXX01000027.1 coordinate 16,247, forward strand.
CGTGGTGCACCTCATGGAGCACCTGATGGAGCGCCAGCTGGACGCCCCCGCGGCCGCCCTGCTGCGCCGGACCCTGGAGGAGCGGGGTCTGCGCTTCGTCATGCCCGCCCGCACCGAGGCCCTGCTGGGCTCGGGCCGGGTGGAGGCGGTGCGCCTGGCCGACGGCCGGGAGCTGGAGGCGGACCTGGTGGTGATGGCGGTGGGGATCCGCCCCGAGACCGAGCTGGCCCGCGCTGCCGGGTTGCACTGTGAGCGGGGGATCGTGGTGGACGACACCCTGCAGACCTACGACCCGCGCATCTATGCCGTGGGCGAGTGCGTGCAGCACCGGGGCCGCACCTACGGGCTGGTGGCCCCCCTCTTCGAGCAGGCCAAGGTCTGCGCCAACCACCTGGCCGGCCTGGGCTGGGCCCGCTACACCGGCTCCCAGACCGCCACCCAGCTCAAGGTGAGCGGCGTGGAGCTCTTCTCGGCCGGCGACTTCCAGGGGGGCGAGGGCTGCGAGGCCATCGTCTTCCAGGACCCCGGCCGGGGTGTCTACAAGAAGCTGGTGCTGCGGGACGACCGCTTGGTGGGGGCCGTGCTCTATGGCGAGACCCTGGACGGGAGCTGGTACTTCGATCTCATCCGCGATGGCACCCCCGTGGGCGACCTGCGCGAGCACCTGATCTTCGGCCAGACCCACCTAGGCGATGCCGGGCGCGGCGGCGGGGACCGGGTGGCCGCGCTGCCGGACGAGGCCGAGATCTGCGGCTGCAACGGGGTGTGCAAGGGGGCCATCGTGCGGGCCATCACCGAGCACAAGCTCTTCACCCTGGAGGAGGTGCGGGCCCATACCAAGGCCTCGGCCTCCTGCGGCTCCTGCACCGGGCTGGTGGAGCAGATCCTGGCCCACACCGTGGGCGAGGGCTATGCCCCTTCGCCTAAGGAGAAGCCTCTGTGCCCGTGCACCGAGTACACGCATGAGCAGGTGCGCCAGGCCATCCGCGAGGCCCGGCTGACCAGCGTGCGTGCGGTGATGGACTATCTGGAGTGGGGTTCCCCGGACGGCTGCCCTACCTGCCGCCCGGCTCTCAACTACTACGTGTTGGCCGCCTGGCCCGGGGAGGCCGAGGACGATCCCCGCTCGCGTCTGGTCAACGAGCGGCTGCACGCCAATATCCAGAAGGACGGCACCTACTCGGTGGTGCCCCGCATCTGGGGCGGCGTGACCACGCCCCGGGAGCTGCGGGCCCTGGCCGAGGTGGCCGAGCGCTTCCAGATCCCGACGGTGAAGATCACCGGCGGGCAGCGCATCGACCTGCTGGGGGTGCCTCGGGAACGGCTGCCCGACGTCTGGGCGGCGCTCCACGAGGCCGGTTTCGTCTCCGGGCACGCCTACGGCAAGGCGGTGCGCACCGTGAAGACCTGCGTGGGCTCGGAGTGGTGCCGCTTCGGCACCCAGGACTCCACGGGCCTCGGCATCCGGATGGAGCGGCTCTGCTGGGGGGCCTGGACCCCGGCCAAGGTGAAGATGGCCGTCTCCGGCTGCCCCCGCAACTGCGCCGAGGCCACCATCAAGGACCTGGGGGTGGTGTGCGTGGACTCCGGCTACGAGATCCACGTCGGAGGCAACGGGGGCGTGAAGGTCCGAGCCACCGAGCTGCTGTGCAAGGTGGCCACCGAGGAGGAGGTATTGGAGTACACGGCCGCCTTCCTCCAGCTCTACCGGGAGGAGGGGCGCTACGGGGAGCGCACCGCGCCCTGGATCGAGCGCGTGGGGCTGAGCTACGTCAAGGCGCGCATCGTGGAGGATGCTGAGGGAAGGCGGGCCCTTTACCAGCGCTTCCTGGAGGCCCAGCGTCATGCCCAACGCGACCCCTGGGCCGAGCGGGTGCGCGAGCGCCAGCGGCGGCCGGAGTTCCAGACCCTGAGGGCCACGGCATGAGCGCGCAGCCGGAGCGCAGTCTGCGCTGGGTGGAGGCTTGCCTCCTGGGGGACGTGCCCCGGCAGGGGGCCCGGGTGCTGGAGACATCCCTGGGTCCGGTAGCCCTGTTCCGCACCGCCGACGACGAGCTCTACGCCCTCCTGGACCGCTGCCCCCACCGGGGCGGGCCCCTCTCCCAGGGGCTGGTCTATGGCCGGCGGGTGGCCTGTCCCTTGCACGGCTGGTCCATCGAGCTGGCCGATGGCCAGGCGGTGCCCCCCGACGAGGGCTGCGTGCGCACCTTCCCCGTGCGGGTGGAAGGGGATCGGGTCCTGGTGGGCCTGCCCGGCGGGGAAGGCTGACCGCCCCGGCGCCGCCGGCTCAGCCCGCAGGCAGTGGGGGATAGTGCGTCGGATAGGGCAGGCGGGCCACCCCGGAGGCCACCGCCGCCCGGGCCACCGCGGGTGCCACCCAGGCCTTGAGCCGGGGGTCCAAGGGCTTGGGCAGGATGTATTCCGGGCCGAAGGCCAGGGCCTCCAGGCCGTAGGCGGCGAGCACCTCCCTGGGCACCGGCTCCCGGGCCAGGGCCGCCAAGGCCCGCACCGCCGCCACCAGCATGGCCCGGTTCACCGCCCGGGCGCGCACGTCCAGGGCGCCGCGGAAGATAAAAGGAAAGCCCAGGACGTTGTTCACCTGGTTGGGATAGTCGGAGCGCCCCGTGGCCAGCACCAGGTCCGAGCGCACCTGCCAGGCCACCTCGGGGCGGATCTCGGGGTCGGGGTTGGACAAGGCGAAGACCACCGGTCGGGGGGCCATGCCTGCCAGCATCTCCGGGGTGAGCAGGCCCGGGCGGGCCAGCCCCAGGAACACATCCGCCCCCCGCACCGCCTCGGCCAGGGTGCGCAGGGGAGTGTCCAAGGCGAACTCCCGCTTGTGCACGTTGAGGTCCTCGCGGCCGGCGTGCACCACCCCCCGGCTGTCCACCAGCACCAGGTGCTCCTTGGGCGCCCCCAGGGCCAGGAGCAGGCGCAGCGTGGCGATGCCCGCCGCCCCGGCCCCGGCGCAGACGATGCGCACCTCCTCCAGGCGCTTGCCCTGTAGCTCCAGCGCGTTGAGGAGGCCGGCGGAGGCGATGACCGCGGTGCCATGCTGGTCGTCGTGGAAGACGGGGATGTCCAGCCGGCGGCTCAGCTCCTCCTCCACCAGGAAGCAATGGGGGGCGGCGATGTCCTCCAGGTTGATGCCGCCGAAGGTAGGGGCGATGGCCGCCACGGTCTCGATGAAGGCCTCGGGGCTCGCCGCCTGCACCTCGATGTCGAAGCAGTCGATGCCGGCGAAGCGCTTGAAGAGCACCGCCTTGCCCTCCATCACCGGCTTGGCCGCCAGGGGCCCCGTGTTCCCCAGGCCCAGCACGGCGCTGCCATCGGTGACCACTGCCACCAGGTTGCCCTTGGCCGTGTAACGGTAGACGGCCTCTGGGTCCGTGGCGATGGCCCGCACCGGCTCGGCCACCCCGGGGGTGTAGGCCAGGGCCAGCTCCTCCTGGGTGGCGCAGGGCTTGGTGACCGCCAGGGCCACCTTCCCCGGCTCGGGCAGGGCGTGATAGTCCAGGGCCGCGGCCCGGCGCTCCTCGGTCACCGGCTCAGCTCCTCCTTGTTTCGAGGGTGCGGAAAAAGAGCGCATTCTAGCGCACCAGCTTCAGGAGCTGGCCGGGGGTCGGCTCGCCGTCGGGGTAGAGGCCGTTGAGCAGGCGCAGCCGCTCAGTGGCGTGCCGCCCCAGGGGCGAGCCCGCTGCGAGGTCGGCAAAGCGTTCTCCCGCTCGGGCCCGATGCAGCCGGATACGCAGGGGCTGGGCCAGGGCCCGCTCCTCGGGGGCGAGGGCGTGGAGGCTGCGGGCAGCGGCCTCGAAGAGGGCGTCCCGAGACCGGGGATCCAGGCCCCGGCGCACGGCGCCCAGGAAGATATAGGCGCGCTCGCCCAGGTAGACCACGCCCACCCAGGCCGGCCGCCGGCCGAAGGGGGTCTCGGTCCAAGCCACGGCCGCGTGCCCGGCCCGGGCCCCCGCCCCCAGGCCCTCCAGGGCCCGCTCCCGCTCCAGCCGCCTCAGGCCTAGGCGCTCGCGCAGGAAGGCCCGGGGGGGGATCCGCCGGTTGAGGTCCTCCACCCGCAGCTGCAGCACGGCCGAGCCGTCCGGGGCGCGGGCCAGCACCGCCTCGGGGTGGTTCTCCAGGCGCCAGCCCTCGGGGAAGCGCACCGCGAAGCCCAGGGGCCCGTGGTAGAAGCGGCTCCCGCGCCGGATGCCGCTCCGGTAGCCGTCGCCGTAGGCCAGCCCCTCCAGGCGCCTCAGGAAGGCCTCCCGGTCCACCGGTCGGGCCTCGGCCGCCCGTAGGCCCTCGGCGGCGCGCACCACCTCCTGCAGCCTGCGGTCGTTGTCGGGGTGGGTGGCGAAGAGGCCGTGGTAGCCCCGGGCCTCACGCCCCTCCTCGTCGGCCACGCGCCTCTCGAAGTCCTCCTGATCCTTGAGCAGGCCGATGACCCGGAGCATGGCGCGGGGATCGTAGCCGGCCCGGGCCAGGTACTCGGCCCCCAGCCGGTCCGCCTCCAGCTCCATCTCCCGGCCATAGCCCCGCAGCCAGACGGTGCCGAGGACGTTGAACAGGTCCTGAGCGACTTGGGCGCGCAGCTCCGGCAGGAACAGTGAGCCCACCCCGTAGAGGAGCTGGGCCGCCTTGGCCGCGCTCATCTGGCGCACCGCGTGGCGAGCGGTGACGTGGCCGATCTCGTGCCCCAGCACCCCGGCCAGCTCGGCCTCGTCGTTGAGGTAGGCCAGCAGCCCCCGGGTGACGAAGACGTAGCCGCCGGGAAGGGCGAAGGCGTTGACCACGGGGCTGTCCAGGACGGTGAAGTGGTAGACCAGGCCGGGGCGGTGGGAGCGCTCGGCCAGGCGCCGGCCCACCTCCCGGACATAGGCCTGGAGGGCCGGGTTCTCGTAGGCTCCCCCGTAACGGCGGGCGATCTCCGGGGCGGCCTCGCGGCCCAGGCGGATCTCCTGGGCCTCGGTCATCAGGGCCAGCTGGGGGCGGCCCGTCACCGGGTTGGTGGCGCAGCCGGGGAGGGCCGCCGCCCCGGCCGCCAGGGCCGTGGCCAGCAGGGCCGCTTGGGTCCGGCGCCGGCTCATCCCCCGTCCCCTCCCGGCAGGCGCAGCATGGCCGGATGGCGCAGGCGCATCGTGGGCGCCCCCCGGTGAGGGCGCAGCCAGCCGCGCAGCTCCACCGTCCGACCCAAGGCCCCCTGGAGGTCCAGGTCCCGGAAGCGGGGCAGATCCTGCCGGGCGATGCGCGCCCGCACCCGCCCCTCTTCCAGCTCCAGCCACAGCGAGCGCCGGGTGCGGCGTAGCCCCGTCAGGCGTCCCCGTACCACCCGGAAGCCCCGGATGCTGGGATCCAGGCGGGCGGCGGGCACCGGGAGCCAGTCTGCCCACACCCCCCGACGGGCCAGGCGGGCCTCCGCCTCCGCCCGGAAGTAGCAATCCCGCTGCCAGCTGTTGGGCGGCACCACGATGGCCACCGCCAGGCCCTCCCGCAGGAGGAGGGCTTGGACGCTGCGCCCGTCAATATAAAGATGGGCCAGCAGCCGCCCGTAGCGGTCCTCCTGTTCTTGGCCGAGGCGCAACCCCACCCGGGCACCCGGGGGCAACAGCCGGCGCAGGCGCTCCCGGGCCTCGGGGCCGTAGGGCTCCGCCGGGCGACCGTCCCGGGCCACCTCCGGGGCATTGATGCCGGCCAGGCGCACCACGCGCCCGTCCTCCAGGCGCAGGGTGTCGCCGTCGTGGACCCGGGCCATCCGGGCCTCCAGGTCCAGGCGGTCCGGGGGGCAGCGCGCCGGGGCGGCGGCCCCGGCGGGGATGGCCGGGGCCAGGAGGAGGAGCCCCAACGCAAGCAGGGCGCCCC
>WFXX01000028.1 GCA_015490395.1 Gammaproteobacteria bacterium
CTCCCAGGCGGCTCGGTGGCGGTGGCCGGCCAGGGAGGCCAGGGCGCCGGCGCGGGCCAGGGCCTCCAGGGCCCGCCGCTCCAGGCGGGCGCGGCGGGCCAGGTCGGCCAGGTCCCGGAAGGGGGCCTCCCGGCGGGCCTCCTCGATGCGCCGGCCGGCCTCCGGCCCCAGGCCCTTGACCAGGCGCAGCCCCAGGCGCACGGCAGGCCGCCCCCCTCTCTCACGTCCCTCCTCCTCCAGGGTGCAGTCCCAGGCGCTGGCGGCGGCGTCCACCGGGAGCACCGTCACGCCGTGGGCGCGGGCGTCGCGCACCAGCTGGTCGGGGGGGTAGAAGCCCATGGGCTGGCTGTTGAGCAGGGCGCAGAGGAAGGCCTCGGGCTCGTGTCGCTTGAGCCAGGCGCTGGCGTAGGCCAGCAGGGCGAAGCTGGCGGCGTGGGACTCGGGGAAGCCGTACTCGCCGAAGCCCAGGATCTGCCGGAAGAGCTGCCGGGCGAAGCCCTCCGGATAGCCCCGGCGGCGCATGCCCTCCACCAGGCGGCGCTCGAAGGCGGCCAGCTCGCCCCGCCTGCGCCAGGCCCCCATGGCCCGGCGCAGGCGCTCGGCCTCGCCGGCGCTGAAGCCGGCGGCCACCATGGCCAGCTTGATGACCTGCTCCTGGAAGATGGGCACCCCCAGGGTGCGCCCCAGCACCGCCTCCACCTCGGGGGAGGGATAGCGCACCGGCTCCTCGCCCCGGCGCCGGCGCAGGTAGGGGTGGACCATCTGCCCCTGGATGGGGCCGGGGCGGACGATGGCGATCTGGACCACCAGGTCGTAGAAGCAGCGGGGCCCGAGGCGCGGCAGCATGGCCCGCTGGGCGCGGGACTCGATCTGGAACACCCCCACGGTGTCGGCCCGCCGGATCATGCGATAGGTCTCCGGATCCTCGGGGGGGATGTCCTGCAGCCGGAAGGGGCGGCCGCGGCGGGCCGAGACCAGGGCCAGGGCCTTGCGCAGCACGGTGAGCATCCCCAGGCCCAGCACGTCCACCTTGAGCAGGCCCAGGCTCTCCAGGTCGTCCTTGTCCCACTGGATGACGCTGCGCCCGGCCATGGCGGCGGGCTCGATGGGCACCAGGCGCTCCAGGGGGCCGGCGCTGATGACCATCCCGCCCACGTGCTGGCCCAGGTGGCGGGGGTGGCCCAGGAGGGCCCGAGCCAGGGCGCGCAGGCGCCGGGCCACGGGGGAGGCGGGATCCAGGCCCGCCTCACGGAGCTGCCGGGGAGTGAGGGGCTCGCCCTCCCAGCCAGGGCGCACGGCGGCCAGGCGGCGCAGCCGCTCACCGTCCAGGCCCAGGGCGCGGGCGGCGTCGCGCACCGCCGAGCGGGCGCGGTAGGTGATGACGGTGCAGGCCAGGGCGGCGCGGTGGCGGCCGTAGCGCGCGTAGACGTGCTGGAGGACCTCCTCCCGGCGCTCGTGCTCGAAGTCCACGTCGATGTCCGGCGGCTCGTCCCGCTCCCGGGAGACGAAGCGCTCGAAGAGGGTCTCCATCCGCGCCGGGTCCACCTCGGTGATCCCCAGGCAGTAGCAGACGGCGGAGTTGGCGGCCGAGCCCCGCCCCTGGCAGAGGATGCCCCGGGAGCGGGCGAAGCGGACCAGCTCGTGCACGGTGAGGAAGTAGGGCTCGTAGCCCAGCTCGGCGATGAGGGCCAGCTCCCGCTCCACCAGCTCCCGCACCCGGGCGGGGGCCCCGCCCGGCCAGCGCCGGGCCATGCCCTCCTCGGTGAGGCGGCGCAGCCAGGAGGCGGGGGTGTGCCCCTCGGGGACCAGCTCGGCGGGATACTCGTAGCGCAGCTCCTCCAGGGAGAAGCGGCAGCGCCGGGCCACGGCCACCGTCTCGGCCAGCCAGGGGGCGGGATAGAGCCGGGCCAGGACCTCCCGGGGACGGAGGTGCCTCTCGCCGTTGGGGGCCAGGGCCAGGCCCGCCTCCGCCACCGTGGTGCGCAGGCGCAGGGCGGTGAAGGCGTCCGCCAGAGGACGGCGGGCGCGGCGATGCATGAGGGCCCCGGTGGCGGCCAGCCGGGGCAGACCCAGGCGCCGCCCCAGCGCGTCCAGGGCCTCCATCCAGGATCGCTCCCCCGGGGCCAGGGTGCGCTCCACCGTCAGCCAGGCCCGCCCCGGGAAGGCCTCCACCACCCAGCGCCCGGTCTCCTCCAGGGCGGCGGGGTCCTCCTCCCCGGGACCGGCGGGCACCCAGAGGGCCAGGCAGCGCCCGCCCAGGGCCTCCAGGTCGGCCCGCCGGGCCCGGTAGCCCCTGCCGCCGTCCCTTTGCCTCCTCTCCCGGCCACCTCCCCGGGGACCCCGGGCGCGGGCCCGGGTCAGGAGCTGGCAGAGGTCCCCCCAGGCCTCCCGATGGGGGGCCAGGAGCACCAGCCGGGGGCCGTCCTCCAGGGCCAGCTCGGCTCCCAGCACCAGGTGCAGGCCCCGCTCCCGGGCCGCCCGGTGGGCCCGCACCGCCCCCGCCACCGAGGCCTCGTCGGTGAGGGCCAGGGCCGTGTAGCCCAGGGCCGCGGCCCGCTCCACCAGCTCCTCGGGGAGGGAGGCCCCGCGCAGGAAGCTGAAGCTGGAGAGGGCGTGCAGCTCGGCGTAGGCCGGAATCCGGTCGCTTGGCATGATCTGTATATTTGTACAGTCTCTCGAGGGGGGCAAGGCGAAGGATGTGAGCGGCGTGGCCGGGAGAGGGTGCGCCTCGGCCCAGGGGACTCGCCGCCCGGGGTCCAGGTGTATTGCTCTACTGGAGGTATATGACTCAACTAATTGATCAGTCGAAAAATCCATGCAGGTTCCAGCCCCCGCGGCGCAGGTCGCGGAAGAGCCACAGCCAGGCGCCCCGCCAGTCCCGGGCCAGGTAGTAG
>WFXX01000029.1 GCA_015490395.1 Gammaproteobacteria bacterium
AGGGCCAAGGCGCGACGGCCAGGGGCCGGCAGGCCCAGCACCCACCGCGCCAGGGCCCGCAGCGGCAGGGGGCGGCCCAGGGCCCCGGCCAGCAGGGCCTCACCGTCGGGCCCTTCCCGGCGCGCGCCGAAGGCGGCCAGCGCCGCCCCCCCGGGCCCCTGCTCCAAGCGTAGCAGGCCCGCCCCCGCGGGGTCGGTCAGCACCAGCGTCTCGGCCTCTGGGACGTGACGCCAGCTCAATCGCCCCTGCCAGCCCCGCCGCCCCATCCCGGCGCGGACGGTGAGGGCGAAGCGCCCCTCCAAGGCCCAGCGGCGCACCCCCTCCAGGGTCTCGCGCCGGGCCTCCCACAGCGCTTCCCGCTGGGCCCCGGGGGACACCGGCGGGAGCGCCGCGCAGCCGGCCAGCAATAGAAGGAAGGCGGCCGCCCCCAGGGCCGGCCCCTGGGTCCACCGGGAGGGCATGATCAGCGGGGCTCCGGCGCCGGGGCCAGGGAGGCCCCGCGATCCAGCCGGTCCATCAGCTCCATGAGGAGCTTGTCCCCGGGGGCGGCTTCGAGAGCCTCCTTCCAGACCCGGCGGGCCCCCTCTCGGTCCCCACTGACCCAGAGCACCTCCGTCAGGTGAGCGGCGATCTCCGGGTCCCGCCCAAGCTGCAGGGCTCGGCGCAGATAGCGGATAGCCTCCTGGTAGCGCCCCAAGCGGTACTGAACCCAGCCCATGCTGTCCAGGATGTAATAGCTGTCGGGCTTGAGCTCCAGGGCCCGCCGGATATAGCCCAGGGCCTCCTCGTAGCGACGGGTGTGCTCGGTGAGCATATAACCCAGGGCATTAAGGGCGTCGTAATGATCCGGGTCCAGCTCCAGGATGCGGCGCAGATCAGCCTCCACCTGAGGGAAACGACCCAGCTTGTCCAGGGTCATGGCCCGGGCGTAGAGAAGGTCCACATTGTCGGGCAGCTCCTCGAGCCCCGCGTCGTAGACCGCCAGGGCCTCCTCCAGGCGGCCGGCATCCCGCAGCACCGCCCCCTCGGCCAGCATCAGGCGCAGGAGCTGCTCGGTGGTGGTGGGGGTGAAGGCCCGCAGCCTGGCCAGGGCCCCTTCCACGTCCCCCGTCTCCGCCGCCAGCACCGCGGCCCGGATTACCGCCTCCAGATGACGGGTGCCACCTCCGACTCGGTCGTACCACTTCAGAGCCTCGTGCCGGTCGCCACGGAACTCCTGGGCCACCCGGCCCAGGTAGTAGGCCACCTCGTCCCGGCGCACCCCTTCCTCGTAGAGGCGGCGCAGGATGCGCTCACCCTCATCCACCTGCTCCAGCTCCAGGGACAGGATGGCGACGAGATAGAGCACGCCGCGGTCCTCCGGGCGCAGCCGGCTGAGCTCGCGGTACTGGGCGAGGGCCTCCCGATAGCGCTCTTGGGCCACTAGCACCCGGGCATAGGCCTCACGCAGGCTGGCCTCCTGAGGCCGGCGGCGGATGGCATCCTCCAGCACCCCCGCGGCCTCGGCGGCGCGCCCTGCCTGGTGGAGCACCTGCGCGAGGAACAGGGCCGCTTCCCAGCGCCCGGGGTCGGCCTCCAGGCTGCGGCGGGCCCCCTCCTCGGCCGCCTGGGCGTTCCCGGCCCGGGCCGCCAGCCGAGCGTAGCTCAGCCAGGCCCCCGCATCCTGGGCTGCCCGCTCTTCGATGAGCTCCCGGAGCAAGGCCAGGGCCTCGGCCTTGTCCACCTGCCGGCCCAGCAGGCCCGCCACCAGGCGCAGACCGTTCTCCCCCCGCTCGCCGGCCAGCTCCAGCACCCGCTCCAGGGCCCGACGGGCCTCCTCCAGGCGCCCCGCCCGCAGCTGGAAAGCGGCCAGCACCTGATGGGCCTCGAGGGAGCGGGGGGCCAGCTCCACCCAGAGCCGCGCCGCCGCCACGGAACGGGCCACATCGTGGGTGTAGGTGGCCAGACGGGCCGCTCGCTTCACCAGGCGCACATCCCGCAGCTCCCGGGCCAGATCGAGGAAGCGATCCACCGCCTCGCCGTACAGGCCCCGAGTCGCGGCCAGCTCCGCGGCCAGGATCCGGTAGAGCAGCTCCGCATCCAGCTCCACGGCCGCCGCAGGGACGGGCCCGGGCTCGGAGGCCGCGGCAGCGGCCACCGACGGCTGACCGGAAGGGGCCGCCCGCTCCGGGGGAGGCGACAGGCGCAGGCTGTCGGGGCCGGCACAAGCAGCCAGGAGAAGAGCGGCCAGCGCGGCCGGAAGGCTTCGGGAGGCGGTCATGGCGCGGGACCTCGCTGGCGAGTATACAACCCCTTTAGTCCGTGGGTCGGGGCGTGGGTTTCCCAAAAGGCTCGCGGCTGTCCGTCCCTCGCCCCTTCTGGTACACTTTTCGGTCATCGAGGCGGCCCCTTGAAAGCCGCCCTCTCCGGCCCAGGCAGCTCCCGGACCGGCGCCCATGGCCCTCCTGGCGATCGGCATCAACCACAAGACCGCCCCGGTGAGGATCCGGGAGCGGGTGGCCTTCGCCCCTCAGGAGCTGCCCCGGGCTCTACGGGAGCTGGCCGCCCGCCCCGGGGTGGAGGAGGCGGCCATCCTCTCCACTTGCAACCGCACCGAGATCCTCTGCCACGCGGAGGACGAGGACGCCGACCGGGTGGTGGACTGGTTCGTCCGCTACCACGGCCTGGAGCGCCGGGAGCTGGAGCCTTACGTTTACTACCACCCCAACCAATTCGCCGTGCGGCACCTGCTGCGGGTGGCCGCGGGCCTGGACTCCCTGATCCTAGGCGAGCCCCAGATCCTGGGGCAGATGAAGGAGGCCTACCTCACCGCGCTCAAGGCGGGCACCGTCGGCAGCCTCCTGGGGCGGCTGTTCCAGCACGCCTTCGCTGTGGCCAAGCAGATCCGCACCGACACCGCCATCGGCTCCAGCCCGGTGTCGGTGGCCTTCGCGGCGGTGAGCCTGGCCAAGCAGATCTTCTCCAGCCTGAGCCGACATACCGCCCTGATGATCGGGGCGGGCGAGACCATCGAGCTGGCCGCCCGCCACCTGAAGGAGAACGGCATCGGGCGGATGATCATCGCCAATCGGACCCTGGAGCGGGCCGAGGCCTTGGCCCGGGAGTTCGGGGCCGAGGCCATCGGCCTGGGGGACATCGCCGAGCGCTTGGTCGAGGCCGACATCGTCATCTCCTCCACCGCCAGCCAGCTCCCCATCCTGGGCAAGGGCACCGTGGAACGGGCCCTGCGGCGCCACCGCCGCCATCGTCCCCTGCTCATGGTGGACATCGCGGTGCCCCGGGACATCGAGCCCGAGGCCGCGGAGCTGGAGGACGTCTACCTGTACACGGTGGACGACCTTGAGGAGATCATCCAGGAGGGGCTACGCACCCGCCAGGAGGCCGCCAAGCAGGCCGAGCAGATCATCGAGCGGCAGGTGGGCCGCTTCATGGGCTGGCTGCGCTCGCTGGATGCGGTAGCCACCATCCGGGCCTATCGGGAAGGGGCCGAGCGGGTACGAGACCAGGAGGTGGCCAAGGCCCGGCGCATGCTGGCCGCCGGCCGTGATCCCAATGAGGTGGTCTTCCTCCTGGCGCGGGCCCTGACCAACAAGCTCCTCCATGCCCCCACGGTGGCCATGCGGCAGGCGGGCTTCGAGGGTCGGGGGGAGGTCCTGGAGGTGGCCCGGGAGCTCTTCGACCTCAAGGACCCCCACGCCTGAGCCCCGCCCGCCGGTGAGACCTGCCCTGCGCCCCTCCCTGGCTCGCCGGCTGGAGCAGCTCACCGCGCGGCTGGCCGAGCTGGACCGGAGCCTGAGCGATCCGGCGGTGCTGGCCGACCAGGACCGCTTCCAGACCCTGGCCCAGGAGCGGGCCCGCCTGCAGCCGGTGGCCGAGGCCTGGACCCGCTGTCGGGAAGCGGAGGAAGAATTGGAGGCCGCCGCCCAGCTCATGGAAGATCCTGATCCCGGCGTCCAGGCCCTGGCCCGGGAGGAGCTGGAGCAGGCCCGCCGCCGCCTGGGCGAGGCCGTGGAGGAGCTGGAGGGTCTGCTCCTGCCCCGGGACCCGGAGGACGAGGCCCGCCACCTGTTCCTGGAGATCCGCGCCGGCACCGGCGGGGACGAGGCCGCCCTCTTCGCCGGCGACCTGGCCCGCATGTACGCCCGCTACGCTGAGCGCAAGGGCTGGCGCCTGGAGACCGTCAGCGCCAGCCCCGGCGAGCAGGGGGGCTACAAGGAGATCGTCATGCGCCTCAGCGGCTCGGGGGCCTTCGCCCGGCTCAAGCACGAATCCGGCACCCACCGGGTGCAGCGGGTGCCGGCCACCGAGTCCCAGGGCCGGATCCACACCTCCGCCTGCACCGTGGCGGTGCTTCCCGAGCCGGAGGAGGTGGAGGTGCGGCTCAACCCGGCGGAGCTGCGCATCGATACCTTCCGGGCCTCGGGGGCGGGGGGGCAGCACGTCAACAAGACCGACTCGGCGGTGCGCATCACCCACCTGCCCACGGGCATCACCGTGGAGTGCCAGGAGGAACGCTCCCAGCACAAGAACCGGGCCCGGGCCATGGCCCTGCTCCAGGCCCGCCTCCTGGAGCGGGAGCGCCAGCGTCGGCTGAGCGAGCAGGCCGCCCTGCGCCGCAGCCAGGTGGGCACCGGCGACCGCTCGGAGCGCATCCGCACCTACAACTTCCCCCAGGGGCGGGTCACCGACCACCGCATCGGGCTGACCCTCTACAAGCTCGACCAGGTCCTGGACGGGGAGCTGGACCTGCTCGTCGAGCCCCTCCTTAAGGAGGAGCGGGCCCGCCGGCTGGCAGCCCTGGAAGAAGGAGGCCCGGCCCGGGCTGTCTCTTATACACATCTCCGA
>WFXX01000030.1 GCA_015490395.1 Gammaproteobacteria bacterium
CCTACTTAGGGGGCAGCAGCCGGGAGGATCTGGCCGCGGGAGCCTTGGCCCTGGACGGGATGGGGACCCTGATCCTGGCCGGCAGCACCTTCTCCCCGGACCTGCCGGCCACCGGGGGCGCCTTGCAGCCCGCCGCCAGCGACCACCGGGAGGGCTGGTTGGCCCGGCTGCCAGCCGATCTCACCGGGCCCCAGGTCCGCCTGGCCCTCGCTGGGAGCGCCCCGGCCACCGCTCGGGCCCGGCACCGCTTCCTCTACACCCTGCAGGTGACCCATCAAGGTGGCGGCGCCGCCACCGGCGTGCGGGTGGTGGACCGCCTCCCGGACGGCGTCCGCCTCGTCGCCGTCCTCCCCAGCCAGGGGAGCTGCAGCTGGGACAGCCCTTGGATCCGCTGCCTGCTGGGGGACCTGGCCCCCGGGGCGGCGGCCACCGTGACGGTGGAGGTGGAGGCCCTGGAGCCCGGGCAAGCCGCCCACACCGCCTATCTCCTGGCGGACCAGAGCCTGGAGCCGGGATCAGCCGCCAGCGCCTCCCTGGCCACCACCCTGGAGGCTGCCCGTCCGGGCGGGGGCGTGGGGCCGTGGGGACCCGCCTGGGCCGCCCTTCTGGCCCTGGCCCCGTCCCTGGCTCGGGCCGCCCGGAGAGGGCTCCGGCGGCGGCACGGGGCGGCCTAAGACCCTCAGGTCAAAGGGACCCCTTTTCTTTCCCCAGAGGTGTCAGTGCCAATCGGCCCAGGCCCATACCCGTGCCGCGGCCCACGTGGATCCACTGACCCATCCAGAGGTAGGGCCAGAGCGGCTCCAGACGGGGGTCGGTGATGTCCAGCCAGCCGAGGATGCCCCCCATGCGCACCGAGCCCTCCTGACGCCGGCCGGGCCGCAGCCAGCTCTCCCAGCGCAGCTCCGCTCGCTCCGGCTCCAGGGTCCGGGCCAGGGCCAGCAGGCTATCCACCCCCTCCGGGGGCTCGCCGCCGGCGTGGAACTGCCGCAGCAGGACCAAGCGGCGCAGGAGGCTGCCGAAGAGATGGCCCAACCGGAAGGTATCGGGACGGATGCCCCGGCCGCCGGTCTTCAGCCGGGTGGGGGTGGCGAAGCGCACCCGCACCGCCCCCGGGAAGGGCGGCGGCTCGGGCACCGCCAGCTCCTCCGGGTCCACGGCCTCCCGGCGGGCCACCGACACCCAGCGCCCGCTGCCCAAGGCGGTCTCCTGCTCCACCTCCAGGAGCTGGAAACGCACCCGTTCCGGCCCCAGGCCGTAGAAGGAGGCCCGGCGCAGGGCGTCGGTGACCAGCCCCAGGTGCAGGTTCGCTCGCCCCACCAGCACGAAGCCCACGCACAGTTCTTGGCCAGGCGAGGCAGGCAAGGCGGCGGCCTGAGGCTCGTCCACCTGGAGAATGAAAGGCCGCGGCACCGGCTCCCGGGCGCTCAGGCCCTCCATCCCCCGCCGGGTCTCCAGAAGGTACGGATAGACGCAATGCTCCCGCGCCGGGCAGGGGTCGCAGGAGCGCAGCCGGGTCTGGCAGCAGACCCGACGCAGCGCCCGACCGAAGGCTTGGCGCCAGAGCCCACCCCAGGGCTCGTCACAACGGATGGGATGAAAGGGTCGGATCCAGACGCGGTAACAGCCCAAAGGCGGCGCCGCGATGGCGGCACTCGGAGCTTCCGCGGGGCCCTCCATCCATGGGGCACCCACGGTCTCGTCTCTCGCGCTCATCATTATTATCGTCCTGTGCAGGGGCCCTCAGAAGGGGCTTGGCCGTCCCAGGCGCACCCACGAGGGGCTTTTTCAGGCCGGCTGAGCATAACCCTAGCCCTGCCGCTGAATCAATGTATCGGATGCTCCAGTTATCATCTTGAGAGCACGAGATCACACCCATGCAAGGCATATCAGTGATTCTGATATGCCGGAGGCGCCTCCTTCTCTTATGGCAGCTCCTCGTCGAGAAGCTCCTCCTCGGGGAACTCCTCCTCGGGCGGGACACCGTCGTGGATGAGATCCAGGCGCCGCTGCCGATAGGCCTCGCGGACGAAGAGGTAGGGATCCAGGGCGGCTTGCTCCAAGGCCCGGCTGGCCTCCAGATAATCGGCCCTCAGGTGCACCACCTCCAGGGCGATGAGGCCGTAGCGCCGGGCCTCCTGCTGGCTGAAGAGGCCGAAAGCCCGCAGGCTGCTGTAGAGGGGGTCCACGATGAACTCCACCAGCAGGCCGGCGGCATCGCGCGCCGTGCTGGGACCCAGGAAGGGCAGCACCAGGTAGGCGCCGCCGTCGAGCCCCCAGACCGCCAGGGTCTGGCCGAAGTCTTCTCGTCGGGGGGGCAGCCCCCAGGCCCCGGCCACGTCCAGCACCCCCAGCAGGCCCACGCTGGAGTTGATCATCAACCGGGCCAAGTCGCGCCCGGCCTCCCGGGGCTTGCCCTGCAGCAGGTCGTTCACCGCCACCACGGGGGTGTGCAGGTTGCGGAAGGCGTTGCCGACCCCCCGCCGCACGGGCTCCGGGACCCAGCGGCGGTACTGCCGGGCCACCGGGCGCAGCACCCGCCGGTCCAGGCCGTCGTTGAAGGCGTGGATGCGCCGGTTCATCCCCTCCCAGGGATCGCCCCAGGCCTCCAGGCTGCGGGGACCGGCGCAGCCGGCCAGGCCCACCAAGGCCCCCACGACGAGGATCCAGATCGCCGCCGCGCGCCTCACCGGCGCCGCCCCTGCAGCCGTGCCAGGCCATGCTCGGTCAGGGAGTAGACCGCCGGCACCACCACCAGGGTCAGGAGGGTGGAGCTGGCCATGCCCCCGATCACCGCCACGGCCAGGGGGGCGTTGGTGTCCGCGCCCGCCCCCATCCCCAGGGCCGTGGGCAGGAGCACCAGGATCACCGTCAGGGAGGTCATGAGAACCGGCCGCAGGCGCAGGGGGCAGGCCTCGCGCAGGGCCTCGTCGATGCCCAAGCCCCGCTGCCGGTGCTGGTTGGCGAAATCCACCAGGAGGATACCGTTCTTGGCCACCAGCCCCACCAGCAGCACCATGCCGATCATGGAATAGATGTTGAGGGTGTGCCCGGTGAGCCACAAGGCCGCTACGCCCCCCGCCATGGCCAGAGGCTGGGCCATCATGATCACCAGGGGCTGGAGATAGGAGTCGAACTGGCTGGCCAGCACCATATACAGCAGCACCAGCGCCGTGACGAAGGCGAAGGCCATGTAGCCGGCCGTCTTGCCGAACTCCTCGGCCTGCCCCTGGAAGGCCACCGTGTAGCCCGGCGGCAGCAGCTCGCGGGCCGCCTCCTCCACCGCCGCCACCGCGTCGGCCAGGGGAATGGTGGGCGAGGCGAAGAACAGGGCCGCGTACTGCAGGTCGTCGCGGCCGATGACCGCCGGCCCCAGGGTTTCCTCCAGGCGCACCACGGTGTCCAGGCGCACCAGGGAGCCGTCGGCGGCGCGCACGTGGAGACGGGCCAGGTCCTCGGGACCTTGGAGGCTGCCCTCGGCGGCCTTGAGGCGGATGTCGTAGCGGCGCCCGTCACCGGGCACGTCATTATATTTGGCCACATCCAGGCCGCCGGCCAGGACCCGCAGGGCCAGGCCGATCTCGCGGGCGGGGATCCCCAGGCGGGCGGCCCGGTCCCGGTCGATGCGGGGCACGATCTCGGGCAGGTCCAGCTGCAGGTCCAGGTCCAGCCGACCGATGCCCGGCACCCGGGCCAGGCGCTCGCGCATGGCCTGGGCCAGGCGGGCCACCTCCTCCAGCCGCGGCCCCCTGAGGGAGAACTGCAGGGGCTCGCCCCGGGTGCCGGTGACGATGGGCACGCGCATGGCGAAGGCTTGGACGCCGGGAATGGCCTCCAGGGCCTGGCGCACGTCGGCCATAATGGCCTCCTGGGAGCGCGCCCGCTCCTCGCGGGGCGCCAGGCGCACGAAGGCGAAGCCCTGGTTCACCTGCCCTTGGGCCCCCAGGCCGATGGCGGTGAAGTAGCCCGCCACCCCGGGCTGGGCGGCCAGGGCCCGCTCCACCGCCTCCAGGCGGTCCACGGTGTAGTCCAGGGAGGCGCCCAGCGGCGTCTTGAAGATCACCATGAAGCGGCCCTCGTCCTCCTCCGGGACGAAGGTCTTGCCCACCTGGAGGAACAGCCAGCCGCTGGCCGCGGTCACCGCCACGGTCAGGCCCACCATGGCCCAGCGGTGACGCAGGGCCGCCGCGAGGAGCCGCCGGTAGCCCCCCTCCAGGGTGTCCCAGAGCCGATGCAGGAGGCGCTGCACCGGCCCCTCCGCCTGCCGCACCTGGAGGTAGCGGGAGCAGAGCATGGGGGTCAGGGTCATGGACACGAGCCAGGAGACCAGCACCCCCACGGTGACCACCACGGCGAAGGACTCGAAGAAGCGGCCGATGATCCCGCCCATGAAGATCACCGGCCCGAAGATGGCCACCAGGGAGAGGGTGGCGGCCAGCACCGCGAAGACCACCTCCCGGGTGCCCCGCAGGGCGGCGCTCACGGGGTCGGGGTCCAGGCGCTCCCGATGCCGGTGGACGTTCTCCAGCACCACGATGGCGTCGTCCACCACCACCCCGATGAGCAGCAGCAGCGCCAGCAGGGTCATGGTGTTGAAGGTGTAGCCGGCGAAATGCATCACCGCCACGGCCCCCAGCAGGGAGACCGGCACGGCGGTGGCGATGATCAGCGTCGAGCGCAAGCTGCGCAGGAACAGCCAGACCGCCGCGGCCGCGGCCAAGGTGCCCAGGAGCAGGTGCTCCTGCAGCGCCGCCACCATGCGGCGGATGAAGGTGGAGTCGTCGGTGGCCACCTCCAGGCTCATGCCCGGCGGCAGGGCGGGTAGGATCTCCTCGTGCAGGCGGCGGCGCACCTCGTCCACGATGGCCACGGTGTTGGCCCCGGAGACCTTGACGATGCCCAGGCCCACGGCGGGCCGGCCGTTGTAGCGGGCCAGCTGGCGGGCGTCGGCCAGGCCGTCCACCACTCGGGCCACGTCCCCCAGGCGCACCGGCCGCCCCGGACGGTGGGCCACCACCAAGGCCTCCAGTGCCTGCGGGGTGTGGAATTCCAGGTCCAGGCGCAGCAGGCGCTCGGTGGCCCCCCGCACCACGAAGCCCGCGGGCAGCTGCAGGTGCTCGGCAGCGAAGGCCCGCACCAGGTCCGAGGCGGTGAGCCCGTAGGCGGCCAGGCGCTCCGGGTCCACCTCCACGCGGATGGTGCGCCGACGCTCGCCGCCGATCTGCACCTCCCCCACCCCGTCGATGGTCTCCAGGCGGGGCTTGAGGACATTGCGGGCGTACTGCTGCAGCTGCTGCAGGGTGCGGTCCCCCTGCAAGGCCAGCCAGAGGATGGGCGCGCCGCCCACCAGCACCTTGCTCACCACTGGCGGCTCGGCCTCCTCTGGCAGGCGGTGCAGCACTTGGCTGACCCTGGCCTGCACCTCGTCGAAGGCCACGTCCCTGTCCTTGCCCAGCTCGAAGGTGGCCACCACCAGGGAGACCCCGGGGGAGGAGAGGGACTGGATGCGGTCCAGGCCGGGGATGCCGTTGACCGCTTCCTCGATGACGCTGGTAAGGCTGGCGTCCACGATGAGCGGATCTGCCCCGGGCAGCAAGGTGGTGACCGAGACGATGGGAAAGTCCACGTCGGGGAAGCGGTCCACCCCCAGGCGCTGGTAGCTGATCAGGCCGAAGAGCACCAGCACGGCCGAGAGCATCGCCGCCAGCACCCGGCGGCGGACGGCCAGCTCCGGCAGGGTCATGGGGACGGGCCCTCCGCGGCGGGCTCGGCGACCTCCTCAGGAGGGAGGCCACCACGGGGCGGGGGAGGGACCGGGCGCACCAGGGCACCCTCGGTGAGGAAAGCCGCGCCGTCCACCACCACCTCGGCGCCGGCCTCCAGCCCCTGGCGGATCTCCACCAGCCCGTCCTGGTGCACCCCGGTGACCACCGGCCGCTCCACCGCCCGACCGCCTTCCACTTGGTAGACCACCGGCCCCCGGGGGCGCAGCACCACCGCCGCCTCGGGCACCACCACCGCTTGGGGACGGGACGCTAGGACCACCTCGGCCACCACGCTGGCCCCGGGGCGCCAGCGCCCCGGGTTCTCCAGCTCCACGTAGGCTAGGAGGGCCAGGCTGGCTGGATCGATGCCCGCTCGCACCTCGCTGAGGGCCGCTTGCACCGGCTGGTCAGGGGCAGCGGGCGAGCGCAGGCGCACCGGGAGACCGGGACGAATACGGGCGGCCAGGGTCTCGGGGAAGGGCAGCTCCACCCGCAGCCAGCGGGCGGTGGTGAGCCGAAAGAGAGGGGTGCCCACCTGAACGTAGTCTCCCTCGGCCACGAGGCGGGCCTCCACGCGGCCCGCCACCGGGGCCTTAACCCGTACCTTGGTCAGGCGCAGCTCGGCAGTGGCCAAGGCGGTGCGGGCCGCTGCTAGCTCCTCCCGCAGGGCATCCCGCTGCGCCACCGCCTCATCCAAGAGGGAGCGTGGGATGAACTCCTTGCGCAGCATGTCCCGGTAGCGGCGCACCTGCAGCTCCTGGGCCTTAAGCAGGGCCTTCAGGCGCCGAATGTCCGCCCGGGCCTGGTCCCGGGCCAGGCGCGCGTCCCGATCGTCCAGGGCGGCCAGGAGCTGGCCCGCCTCCACGGCGTCGCCCACCTCCACGGCCACCTGCACCACCCGGCCGGGCACCTCGGCCGCCACCATCGGGGCCTCCTTGGAGCGGACGGTGCCCACCACCCGCGCCACCTCCTCCACGGCCCGCAGGGCGGCCCGCTCCAGGGTCACCGGCACCACCCAGCCCCCGGCGGCCGACAGCGCGGGCGCCGCCACCCCAAGAGCCAGGGCCCCTGCCAAGGCGGGCAATAGCACCGCCCGAACCCGGATGCTGCGTGCCCCTCCACACCTCGCCCTCATGCGCCTCCTCCTCTGAGGTCGCTCCGCTGGCCCTGGACCCAAACCGGGCGTCTCGCCGCCTGCGCGCGGACCTGCAGGCCGCCGACCAGGCGACCCCGGCTATCGCAAGAAGCACTTGTCGTGCCAGGCTTGGGAACCCCCTCGCCCCCCCCCCGGAGGGCGCGCCGAGACCTCTCCGATGCTTCAGGCA
>WFXX01000031.1 GCA_015490395.1 Gammaproteobacteria bacterium
AGCTGGCGGCGCTCCCCCTGCCGGAGCCCTCCCTAGCCGCCGGCGGGGCCTGGGAGGTCTCGGGCAGCCACACCCTCCGGGCGGACTACTACTTGCTCCAGGGCCCGCGCGCCGGCAGCCCCTACCGCTTCGGCGGCTGGCAGCCCTATGGCGAGCTCGGCCTCCAGGCCGAGGGTCGCCCGGGACCCTTCCGGCGCTGGCGCCTGCAGATGCTGGGCGCCCTCAATGGCTCAGACTATCGGAGCCCGCGCCAGGGGGCCGTGCCCGAGCGGCTGGCCGCCCTCCTCGAGGACGGTGCGGGCGGCGTGCCCTACCGGGTGGAGGTCGGCGACCTCTACGGCTATCTCAGCTACCGCACGCTGCAGCGCGGCCTCAAGGGGGTGGCCCTGGAGCTCCAGCCCCCGGGGCGCCGGCAGTCCCTGTTGTTCCTGGTAGGCAGCGGGGCGCGGGACTGGCGGGGTCTGCGTCCCCTGGACGACCTGAGCGCCGGGCTCTCCTATCTGCTGGAGACGCCAGGCTTGGGGCGCTGGGCGGCGAACCTGGTGGAGCACCGGGGGGAGGCCTCCGGGGCGGCGGAGACGGCCCTGCGGCAGCGGGTGCTCAGCCTCGCTGGTGCCCGGGGATGGGACGTCCTGGGCCAGCGCCTGGACCTGGAGGGGGAGCTGGGCTGGTTCCGAGGCGACCACGCGGGGTCGGCCGCCGGTCTCCTCCGGGATCGCACGGACCGCGCTCTGTTCCTGGAGCTGAGCGGGCGGGACAGGGCCCGTCCGGTGGACTATCGCCTGCGCCTCGAGCGCTACGGGCCGGACTACCGCCCGGCGGGGGCCCGGGTGCCCGGGGGGCGCCTGGCCCAGGCCCTGAGTGCCGGCTGGCGGGCCGCGGACGGTAGCGTCCTGCGTCTGCGGCTGGAGCGGCAGCGGCAGGACTGGCGCGGCGCCAATCCCGTGGATATCCGCACCGGGGCCTTGCGTGCTGCAGGCCCCTTGGGGGGCGGAGTTGCGGCCGGCGTGGGGCTCCATGGGAGGGCGGAGCTGCTTCAGGAGCGGATCCGCGACGCCGGCCGCACCCGGGACACCCGGGCGCGGGTGCTGCGGGCCGGCCTGGTCCGGTCCTGGTCGCCGGCCTGGCGGGGCCGGATGGAGCTCTACTTCCGGGATCTGGACGACCGCCTCGGAGCCGGGGACCTGCGCGTCAGGCAGCTGGAGCTGGCCCTGCGGCGAGACGGGCGTCGAGGCCGCTGGCGCGGGGCGCTGGAGCCCGCCGTGGTGGTGCGGCGGCTGCGGGGGGCCGTGCGAGGCTGGGAGTGGGAGCCCGCCCTGCGCGGCCACGCCGCCGGTGGCCCCCATCGCCTGGCGCTGGCGCTGGGCTATCTGGGCCAGGATCGCTCGGGCGCCGCCATCGACGTGGCCACCTATAGGCTGCGGCTGGACTATCGCTTCCTGCGGGGCCGCGACGAGCTAGGGTTGGAGGTGCTCCGGATCCTCCGCGATCCACGCCCGGGGGCCTCCAGCGACAGCAGCCGAGTGGGCCTCTACTGGCGCCGGACCTTCTTCCAGCGGGCCGTCCCCCAGATCGCCGCTGCGGGCCCGGCCCCAGCGGGCCGCATGGGTGGCCTCGTGGCGGACGTGGTGCCCGGCATGCCCATGGGGGAGGCGCGCCGGCGCTTGCGGGAGGCCGGCTACGGCAATGGCGCGCCCCAAGGGCGCGCCTGGCTCTACGAGGCCGACTTCCTGCCGGGGGCCGCCGGCGGGCTCCGCCAGCGTCTGGCCCTGGTGGGCAACGGGCGGGGCCGCCTGGAGCGGGCCGTCCTCCTGGTGGATCTCCCTGCGGACCCGGAGGAGGCCCTGGCCCTCTACCGCCGCTTGGCCCAGCGGCTCATGGACCGGCACGGCCGGCCCGCCCTCCATGTGGAGCGGGGCGAGCCCGGCCCCCGCTGGCGGGAGGCCGTGCGGTCCGGGCGCCTGGCGCGGGCCATGGAGTGGCGGACGGCGGGAGGCAGGGTGCTCCGGCTCGGGTTCCCGGCCCCGGTGGGTGCCCCCGTGCGGCTGGAGCTGCATCTGGCCCGGCAGCTGCCACCCCTGGAGGAAGGGCGCTGGGGCCTGGAGGAGGTGCTGTGAGGGGCCGATGCCATAGCCGGTTCCGAGCAAAGCCGTGGAGGAGGAGCAGCGATGAGCGATCGCAGGTGGAGCAGGCTGGTCACGGTGGCGCTGGGCCTTGGCCTGTGGGCCGCGTCCCTGGCCGGCGGCGCGGCGGCGCGGGCCGACGAGGCCCAGGGTGGGCTGCGGTACACCGTGGCCGTGACCAAGTTCGAGAACCGCTCCAACTGGAGCGGCCAGTGGGCCCTGGCGGACACCTTCGGGGCCATCCTGACCGACGCCCTGCAGCAGACCGGGCGGGTCATCGTCCTCGGGGAGGCGGACATGCGCCGGGCGGCCATGGCGGAGCAGGATTTCAGTGCCTCGGGCCGGGTGGTGCAGGGGGCCAAGACCCCCCGGATCGGGCAGATGACCCCGGCCCAGCTCCTGGTCAAGGGCGAGATCACCCACTTCGAGGCCTCCACCGGGGGTGGCTCGGGGGGCATCAGCGTCATGGGGCTGCGCTTGGGCGGCGGCAAGGAGACTGCCGAGATCCGGGCCGTCATCTACGTGGTGGACAGCACCACGGGCATGGTGGTGGCCTCCAAGCGGGTGGCCGGCAAGGCCAGCAAGCGCTCCTTCAGCGTGGGCTTCTCCGACCGCAACTGGGGGGCGGACCTGGCCGGCTTCCGCAAGACCAGCGCGGGTGAGGCGGTGGAGAAGGCCGTGGACGAGGCCGTGGCCTTCATCATCGGGCAGCTGGAGGAGATCCCCTGGACCGGCTCGGTGGTGCTGGTCAAGGGGGAGAAGGTGTACATCAACCGCGGCGAGCGTGAGGGCGTGCGCGTGGGCCAGACCTTCCTGGTGGGCCAGCGGGAGGAGCTGCGGGACCCCGACACGGGAGAGCTCCTGGACGTGTCTCTGGAGCCGGTGGGCAAGATCCAAGTGCTCCGGGTCAAGAAGAAGATCGCCATCTGCAAGGCCCTGGAGGGCGCCGACCGCATCGCCAGGGGGATGATGGTGACCCTGCCTTAAGCCGCGGGAGGGAAGGGCCATGGCCGGAGGG
>WFXX01000032.1 GCA_015490395.1 Gammaproteobacteria bacterium
GAGCCAGGCTGCTAGGCGGCCCGGCTCCCAGCCTCCAGGTTCCTCAGCCCTCCCGATAGCGCAGCTCGAGGAGGACATGGCTGCCAGGCTGGGCGTAGCCCCGGACCTCTTGGTACTGGCGGTCCAGGAGGTTGCTCCAGCGCAGGGCCGCCGTCCAGCGGGGGGCTAGGCGGTAGCGGGCACGGAGCGCCAGGAGGCCGTAGCCGCCAGTCCGGATGCTGTTGGCCGCGTCGTCATAACGCCCGGAGCGCCCGCGCCAGGCCAGGCCCAGGGTCAGCGGACCCAGTTGCCGGTCCACCGCCAACCGGGCGCTGCGGCGGGCGCGGCGGGGGAGCCAGCGGTCACGGGTCAGGTTCCTCGGCTCCAGCCACGCCAGGTCCAGGGAGGCCCGCCAGGGCCCCCCTCGGCCCGACCATCGGAACTGGGCGCCCCGCACCCGGGCCCGGTCCACGTTCTGTGGGGTGAAGGTGCTCAGGTCGAAGACGATGAGCTGGTCGGCGCGGGTGTGATGCAGCCGTAGCTCCCACCGCCCCACTTCCCAGGGGTCGGGCCCGCGCAGGGACGCCTCCCAGGTTCGCGCCCGCTCGGGGAGCAGGTCCGGGTTGCTGGAGCCGGGATAGTAGAGGTCGTTGAAGGTGGGGGCCTTGAAGGCGTTGCCCCAGGCGATGAGCAGATCCAGGCCGATGGGCAGGGCGGTGCCCCAGGCCACGTTCCCGGTACTGTGCCAGCCGAACTGCTGGTCCCTGGAGCGGCGGGCGCCCACCAGCAGCCGCTGCCCACCCCAGCGGGCCTGATACTGGGCGAAGGCGCCGGTGGTGTGGCGCCCGTCTCGGGGAAAGCCCTGGTCGGTGTCCAGGCGGTCCACGTAGTGGTCCAGACCGGCCGTGAGCAGGCCGTCCTCGCCCACCGCCAGGTCGTTCTGCCAGGAGAAGGTCCAGCGCCGGGAGTCGAAGACGGCGCTGGGGATGCCGCCGGCCTCCTTCAGGCTGAGGCGGCGGTCCCGGGAGGCGCCGGCCAGCAGGGTGGGCTGCCAGGCTTCCGTGCCCGGCAGCTCCAGCCGGGCGCTCCAGGCGCCTTGGAGGTAGTCGTCGCGGTCCCGATAGCCGTCGTAGCGGGTCCGTCCGGAGGCGCCCAGGCCCCGCAGGGCCAGCCGGGCCGGGCCCAGCGTCAGCGCCATCGAGCCGCCCAGGCTGAGGTTGCGGTAGGGGTCTCGGTCCGGCTCGAAGGCGAAGGCATTGTCGGGGGTGGTGGCGTTCAGGCCCCGGGTGCCGAGCTGGGCCAGGCCCACGGCCCAGGGCCGCTCTCCGCCCCCCTGGGCCGCGGCCTGGAGCCGGTAGGTGCCGTAGCTGCCGGCGGCCACGGCTACGCCACGGCGGGCGGGGCCGCCGCGGCGGGTGAAGATCTGGATCACGCCGGCCACGGCCTCGGAGCCGTAGAGGGCCGAGCGGGGCCCGCGCACGATCTCGATGCGCTCCACCTGGTCCAGGGAGAGCAGCTCCCAGGCGAAGCCGCCGGCGCTCACCGAGCCGGCCCGCACCCCGTCCACCAGGACCAGCACGTGGTCCGATTCCATCCCGTCCAGGAGCAGGGAGCTCTGCTTGCCGAAGGGGCCTCCCAGGGTGACCAGGTCGGACCCGCCCAGCCCCTCCAGCAGCTCGGGCAGGGTCAGGGCCCCGCTGGCCTCGATGGCCGCGCGGTCGATGATCTGGACCGCGGCCAGGCTCTGGTCGGCGGTGCGGGCCGTGCGGGTGGCGGTGACCACCACCTCGGGCCCTTCCGGGACCGCGGCCCACGCCGCAGGAGCCAGGGCCGCCAGGCAGGCGGCGAGCGGAGCCCGGCGGGCCGGACCCCGGGAACGGATTTGGGTCATGGCTCTTCCTCCCCTGGTGCACACCCGCGCCGAGGGCGCCCGACGGCGCCGGCGAGGGCGGCACAGGGACGAGGAGAGCCCTGCCAGCGCCGCCCTCCGCAGCGCCGGCCTCATGCATGCCGGGCCGGTCTCCGGGCTCGCGAGG
The DNA here is from genome assembly GCA_015490395.1 of Gammaproteobacteria bacterium. Taxonomy (GTDB): domain Bacteria; phylum Pseudomonadota; class Gammaproteobacteria; order DRLM01; family DRLM01; genus S141-70. Next base: position 2,016 of record WFXX01000032.1, read on the forward strand.
GGTCCCGGGATTCCCCGGACCGGGCGGGCCGCCTTCCCATGCCCCGTGGGACCGTGTCCGCGGGGCACAGTGGCCTCGTGGCCCGCCTGCACTCGCCTACCGTTGCGGGGGCAGCGCCGGCCTTGCCCTGGACGGGCGCACCGGACTTCCCGTTTCACCCCCACGCGCCAGCGCGGGGGCACCCGGCATGGCATCGAAGCGGGCCGACTCTAGGCCGGCCCCCAAGTGGCTGTCAAGCGGGTCTCAAGATTTTAGGGACCGTGCCGTTACAGGGTGCGAGAGGGTGGGCCCCGTGTTGCCCGCTGGGTCGGGGCCCCCGAAGCAAGGGAGGCGAAGACGATGCGCGAGAGGCCGAGCTCGTTCGTCCGGTGGGCGGGCGCCGCGGCGGCGCTGGCGGGAGGCTGCCTGGCGGCGGCCCCGGCCTGGGCCGATCCGCCGGTGGCCTTCGACCAGTGGTCCATCAGCAGCGGCACCATCACCGTGAACTACGGGGGCGGGGCCACCTGTCCCACGGGTTTCACCTGCGGCACCGCCACCACCGGCGACGGCTTCTTCCAGCGCCAGATCGTGGACGGCAGCGGCAACAGGTACTTCCAGACCATCGTGGCCACCGCGGGGGCCACGGGCACGCCGGCCAACCTGCCCTTCGCCGACGAGAGCTACGTGAAGGTGGGCGTCTCGGGACTCTCAGGCCAGCAGCGCCTGAGCGACAGCACCGCCTCGGGCGGGACCACCACCACCTTCACCGCCAGCAGCATCCTGAACAATGGCTGGGCCTCTGGCGGCTCCACCTACGCGGACCTGGAGCTCAGCCAGTCGGTCAAGCTCAACGACGGCAGCCAGGACATTCTCTCCAATGCCTTTACCCTGAAGCAGAATGGCAGCAACACCAGCCCCACGGGCAAGCTCATCGCCGTGGAGCAGGGGGTGCTCATCACCGCCGGGGCCACCACCTCCGGCAACGCGGACGACGACCTGCAGAAGTTCGTGATGAAGCAGGTCCAGGGCAACCTCAACGGCAGCGCCCACACCCTGGGCAATCCCGTGCTGCTGCCCGCCTCCGGCAAGGACCTGGCCTGGGCCAGCACGGACACGGTGAAGGTGATCTGGCTGGGCCAGCAGATGGTGAAGTCGGGGCTGGAGAGCTTCCGCTACCAGTTCTACGACAACCTTTCCGACAACTTGGCGGGCATCTCGGACTTCGCCAACGACGGCACCGCGCCGTGGACCTGGATCGACCCGCCCTTCGGGACCACGCCCACCATGACGGTGCCCTGATCGGTCGCTTTCGAGGCAGGCCTGCGCACCACTTGATGCGGGGGGCTGGGCCCCCCCTTCTGTTGCCTGGGGCGGGCTCAGGGCAGGCGGGCCAGGGCCTCCAGGTCCACGGCCCGGGCGTAGGCCAGGATCGTCTCCCGGGAGACGCCTTCGCCCTCCACGCTCAGCAGGAAGCGGCGGGCCACCACCAACTGCAGCTCGCCGGCGCGCTCGGCCAGGTCGTAGCGGAGCACGGCCTTGCGCCGGCCTACCCGCACCAGCTCCCCGCCGTCGGCGGTGGCGAAGAGCGGGTTGCTCAGCACCATCAGCACCCCTTGCAGCAGGGGCGAGTCGCTGGCCAGGCTGACGCGTACCTCGGCCTCGCCCTTGCGGTAGGTGCGCTGGGCCGAGATGCCACCGCCGAGCATCGCGGCCGGGGCGGCCTGGCTCTCGGCCTCTTCGGCCGTCCACCCCGGCAGGGGCTCAGGCAAGGCCGCGGCCAGGCGCCGCCCCTTCTCCTTCTGGATGAGCTGCTCGGCGTACTGTAGGCTGCTTACCGCCTCGCTCAGGGCGCCCTCCCGGTAGGCCTGGAGGGCCTCCTGTATGGCTTGTTCCACCTCGTCCGACGCAGCCCAAGCCGCCGGGCTGGCGAGCAGCGTCAGGAGCAGCAGGGACCTGGTAGTGATGCGCATGGTGGCTTCTCCCCTGTTCCCCTTGCGGCGCAAGTTCGTCCTTGGTCGAGCATAATCGCTCTCGGGCTCTCTGGCACCTCTCCCGGCGGTCGGGCGGGGAGAGGCCCTCGCCCGGCAGGGGGCCTTCTGCTAAGGTGGGCGGATGATGGATGCGCGCCCTGACGTCCGTCTCATCGATACCGGCTATCTCCGCCCCGGCTTCGCCGCCTGCTACCTGCTGCGGGCGGGCGGCGAGGTCGCCTTGGTGGACGCCGGGCATGGGCGAGGGGTGTCTCGCATCCTGCAGGCCCTGGAGGAGGAGGGTGTGGCGCCGGAGGCGGTGCGCTGGCTGGTGGTCACCCACGTGCACTTGGATCATGCAGGTGGGGCTGGATCCCTGCTCCGGGCCCTGCCTCGGGCCACGCTGGTGGCCCATCCTCGGGGCGCGCCCCACTTGGTGGACCCCGGCCGACTGGTGGCGGGGGCCCGGGCGGTTTACGGCGAGGAGCGCTTCGAGGCCCTGCACGGGGAGGTGGTGCCGGCGCCTGCGGAGCGGGTGCGCCAGGCCTCGGAGGGCACTTGCCTCCCTCTGGGGGAGGTGGAGCTGCGCATCCTGGACACCCCGGGCCACGCCCGCCATCACCTCTGTGTGCACGTCCCCGCCTTGGAGGCGGTGTTCACCGGCGACACCTTCGGGCTGGCCTATCCGGAGCTGGCGGGTCCGCAAGGACCCTTGCTCTTTCCCACCACCTCCCCGGTGCAGTTCGACCCCGAGGCCCTGGTGGCCTCCATCGGCCGCCTGGCGACCCTGGGTGCGCGCCGGGCCTGGTTGACCCATTTCGGCGCGGTGGAGGATCCCGCCTCCCGAGCTGCCGCCCTCCAGGCCTTGGTACGCGAGCACGCGCGCCTCGCCCTGGAGGTGGCGGCTGCCCATCCGCCAGGGCCGCAGCGCTTGGCGGCTCTGGAGGAGCGGCTGCGGGGGCTGCTCCTGGCCGAGCTTCGCCGCGCCGGCTGTCCCCTTCCCCTGGAGGAGGCGCTGGCGCGGATGACCGACGACCTGGCCCTCAATGCCCAGGGGCTAGCGGTGTGGCTGGAGCGCCGCGAGGGGGGGCGGCGGTGAGGCGGCAGGCGACGGTGACCCTAGAGACGGAGCGCCTTCTCGGAGGGCTGCTGCCGTCGAGGAAGATCCGGGCCCGGTTAGCGGTGCAGCCAGAGCCGCTCTACCTCAACGAGCTCAACCTCAACGAGCTCAACGAGCACCCTGCCCACCGGGTGCCGCTGCCAGCCTACGAGATCGACCGCTTCGTCTCGTGGTGAAGGGGCGCTCCAGCGATGGCGCAGAACCTGTCACCAGCCGTTCTGCTCCAGGACCTGATCCGGCTCGCCCCCCCTGGCGCACCTCCGCGTTCCAGTGCCCATGGCGGTCGCAGGTGCGATCGGCTACCGCGCTGCCCAGGCTCGGTGGGCGTCCAACGGCTGCTCGCGGCAGCACAGCAAGGCTGATCCGCGCTCGAGCGCTGGAGGACGGCGGTGAGCCAGGTGGAGGTGCGACGCGCCCCGGGCTTGCTGCCCCGCTACAATGGGCGGCACTCGTGATGGCATGGGGAAGAGGGGGAGCCATGCGCTTGGACGAGCTGCTGCGCACCATGGTGGAGCGGCGCGCCTCGGATCTGTTCGTCACGGCAGGCGACGCCCCGGCGCTGAAGGTGCACGGCAGGCTCCTGCGCCTGCCCTACGAGCCGCTGGATGAGGGCACCGCCCGTGCCTTGGCCTACGGGGTGATGGGGGAGCGCCAGCGGGCCGAGTTCGAGGCCACCCACGAGGCCAACTTCGCTGTGGAGCGTCCGGGTCTGGGGCGCTTCCGCGCCAACGTTTTCCGGCACCAGGGTCGCATCGGGATGGTGCTGCGGCGTATCGAGACCCGCATCCCCACCGTGGCTGAGCTGCGCCTGCCGCCGCTGCTCGAGACCCTGAGCCTGGAGGCCCGGGGGCTGGTGTTGGTGGTGGGGGCTACGGGCACGGGGAAGTCCACCACCCTGGCGGCCATGGTGGGCCATCGCAACCGCCACGGCGAGGGGCACATCGTCTGTATCGAGGACCCCATCGAGTTTTTGCACCGGCCCCAGGGCTGCATGATCACCCAGCGGGAGGTGGGCATCGACACCGAGTCCTTCGAGGCGGCCCTGCGCAACGCCCTGCGCCAAGCCCCCGACGTGATCCTGGTGGGCGAGATCCGCACCCGGGAGGCCATGGAGCACGCCATTGCCTTCGCCGAGACCGGTCACCTCTGCCTGGCCACCCTGCACGCCACCAACGCCGCCCAGGCCCTGGACCGAGCCGTGCACTTTTTTCCCAGAGACCAGCGGGATCGGGTCTTCCTGGACCTGGCGCTGAACCTCAAGGCGGTGGTGGCCCAGCGCTTGGTGCCCACGGCCGACGGGCGGGGGCGCCGGGCGGCCCTGGAGATCCTCCTCAACACCCCGCTCGCGGCGGATCTCATCCAGCGCGGCGAGACCCACCTGCTCAAGGACCTGATGAAGCGCTCCGAGGAGCAGGGGATGCAGACCTTCGACCAGGCCGTGTACCGGCTCTACTGCGAGGGGCTGGTGACGGAGGAGGAGGCCCTGCGGCATGCGGACTCGGCCAACGAGGTGCGGCTGATGATCAAGCTGGGCCGCGGCCCGGGCGAGCGCCTGGGCGAAGCGCTCATGCGCCGGGTGGGCCTGCTGCCCACGGAGGAGGGGCCTGATGGGGAGGGTCCCGGAGAGGGACGGCTCCCCCGCAGGCCGCCGCGCTGAGGGCCGTTGGGCTCAGAGGGGCTCGGGCAGGGCCCGCGGATCCTGGTGCACCGGACGGCCTGCCAGCAGCGTCAGCACCACCCGCCCGGGGAGCTCCCAGCCGTCGAAGGGGGTGTGGCGGCCTCGGGACCGCAGGGCCTCGGGGCGGACCGTCCACCGCGCGGCGGGGTCGAACAGGCAAAGATCCGCCGGCGCCCCGGGGCGCAGGCTCCCGATCCCGCTGCCGGCCAGCCCCAGGATCTCCGCCGGGCCGCAGGTCAGCCGCGCCACGGCCTCGGACAGGGCGAGCACCTCCTCCTCCACCAGGCGCAACATCAGGGACAGCAGCGTCTCCACCCCTGAGAGCCCCGGCGCGGTAGCCGGAAAGGGTGCCAGCTTCGCATCGGGCTCATGGGGCTGGTGGTCCGAGCTCACCGCCCCCAGGGTCCCCTCCACCAGCCCATAGCGCAGCCCGTCCCGGTCGCGCTCGGTGCGCAGGGGGGGCTCGACGTGGCAACGGGCGTCGAACTCGCCCAGGTCCATCTCCGTCAGGTGCAGGTGGTGGGCGGTGACGTCGGCGGTCACGGGCAGGCCGTCGTAGCGAGCCCGGGCCACCATGCGCACCGCCCGGGCGGTGGACAGGGGGCCGAGATGGGCCCGCACCCCGGTCTGCTGCACCAGGGCCAGGGCCTGGGCCACGGCGGCGGTCTCGGCCGCCTCGGGGATGCCGGGCAGCCCCAGCCGGGTGGCCACCTGCCCCTCGTGGGCGCAGCCGCGGTTGCGCAGGTGCGGGTCCTCGGGGCAGAGGAAGACGGTCAGGCCGTGGGTGGCGGCGTACTCCATCGCCCGGCGCAGCACCAGGGCATTGGCCAGGGGCCGGCGGGCGTTGCCCACCCCCACGCAGCCGGCGGCCCGGAGGGCCCCCATCTCGCTCAGACGCTCCCCGTCCAGCCCCTGGGTCAGGGCCCCCACCACCGCCACCCGGCAATACCCGGCCGAGTCGGCGCGGTGGCGGATGAGGTCGGCCACTGCGGGGGTGTCCACCACGGGGTCGTAGTCGGCGAAGGTGCAAACGGTGGTGATCCCGCCGGCCGCCGCCGCCCGGGTCTCGCTGGCAATGGTGCCCTTGTGCTCCTGGCCCGGCTCCCGGAGGTGCACCCGCAGGTCCACCAGGCCCGGGCAGGCCACCCAGCCCCGGGCCTCCACCACCCGGTCGGGGACGAAGCCCTCGGGGGGCTGGCCCAGGGCGGCCACCCGGCCCTCCGCCAAGTAGAGGTCTTGCACCCCGTCCAGGTCCTGGGAGGGATCCACCACCCGGGCGCCGCGGATGAGCAGCCTCATGCCCGCTCCCCCTTGGTCCCCACCTCGCGGGTCGCCTCCCGCCGATGGGTGGCCCCCATGGCCAGGGCCATCACCGCCATGCGAACGGCGATGCCGTGGCTGACCTGCTGCAGGATCACCGAGCGGGGGCCGTCGGCCACGCTGGAGGCCATCTCCACGCCGCGGTTGATGGGGCCGGGGTGCATGACGATGCAGTCGGGCTTGGCCACCGCCAGGTGCTCCTCGCGCAGCCCGTAGAGCTGGAAGTACTCGTGCTCGCTGGGCAGGAAGGCCCCTTGCATGCGCTCGTGCTGCAAGCGCAGGGCGATGACCACATCCGCCCCTCGCAGCCCCTCGCGCAGGTCGTGGTGCACATGCACCCCCAGGCGCTCGACTTCCGCCGGCAGCAGGGTGCGAGGGGCCACCACCCGCACCTCCGGCACGCCCAGGGTGGTGAGGGCGTGGATCTGAGAGCGGGCCACCCGGGAGTGAAGGATGTCCCCCACGATGGCTACCACCAGGTGACCGAAGCCGCCCTTGGCCCGACGGATGGTGAAGGCATCGAGCAGGGCCTGGGTGGGATGCTCGTGGCGGCCATCGCCGGCGTTGATGACGCTGGTGCCCGAGCGCACGTGGCGGGCGATGAAGTGGGCCGCGCCGCTGTCGGCGTGGCGCACCACGAACATGTCGCAGTGCATGGCCTCCAGGTTGTGCAGGGTATCCAGCAGGGTCTCGCCCTTGACCGTGGCCGAGGCGGGGATGTTGAGGTTGAGCACATCCGCCGAGAGGCGCTTGGCGGCCAGCTCGAAGGTGGTGCGAGTGCGGGTGCTGGCCTCGAAGAAGAGGTTGACCACCGTCTTGCCCCGCAGGAGGGGGACCTTCTTCACCGCCTGGGCGGTGACCCCGACGAAGGACTCCGCGGTGTCCAGGATCTCGGTGAGGAGCTCGCGGCCCAGTCCCTCGATGGCCAGGAAGTGGCGCAGCCGCCCGTGCTCGTCCAGCTGCAGGGAGCGCCGTGCCATCCCGCCTCCCTTTGCCGCCTTAACCCTCGCCGCGCCGCACCCGTACCAGCCGCAAGGGATCGGGGCCGGCCAGCTTGATGTGCTCATCCGGCTCCAGCTCCAGGCGCAGGCCGGCCACGTCCGGCTGGATGGGCAGCTCGCGCCCGCCCCGGTCCACCAGCACCGCCAGCAAGACCCGGCGGGGCCGGCCGTAGTCGAAGATCTCGTTGAGGGCGGCGCGCACCGTGCGCCCGGTGTAGAGCACGTCGTCCACCAGGACGATGTCCCGCTCGTCCACCTCGAAGGGGATCTGGGAGGGGCGCACCGCCGGGTTCATGCCCACCCGGGTGAAGTCGTCCCGGTAGAAGGAGATGTCCAGGATGCCCAGGGGCTCCTCCGCGCCGAGGGCCTGGTGCAGGCGCTGGGCCACCCAGACGCCCCCGGTGTGGATGCCGATGAGGCAGGGGCGCCAGATACCCCGGTGCTGGAGCACCTCCCGCAGCCCGGCAGCCATGCCCTCCAGCAGCGGGGGCACCTCGGGCAGGGTGCTCACCGCTGCCGCTCCTGGGGCGGGTCCTGTCCCGCCGCCTCCCGTTCCGACAGCCAGGTCTCCAGGATGACGCAGGCCGCCTCCCGGTCCAGTCGGGCCTTGGCCTCCCGCCGCCAGGGGGTCCGCTCCCCCGTGCCCCGCTCCCCCACGGCTCGGCGCGCGCGCAGCCGCCGGGCGGCCTCCAGGGAGGAGAGCTGCTCGTCCACCAGGTACACGGGCAGGCCCAGGCGGCGCCGCAGGCCGCGGGCGAAGCCGCGCACCGCCCCCGCCAGGGGATGCTCGGGGCCACCCGGCAGCCCCACCACCAGAGCCTGGGGCCGCCAGCGCCGCACCAGCGCCTCCAGGGCCGCCCAGTCGGGCCCGCCGGGGCCCACGGTCACAGTGGCGAGGGGGGTGGCGGTGCCGGTGAGTGCCTGGCCCACGGCCACGCCGATGCGGCGGGTCCCGTAGTCCAGGCCCAGCACCACCGCTTCCTGCCGCCTGCGGGCGGCGATGGCGGGCGCGACGCTCATGCGTGGCCGATCTCGTGGGAGACGTGGGCCAGGTCGATGCCCAGCAGGGCGGCGGCGGCCTGCCAGCGCTGCTCCCAGGGGGTCTCGAAGATGATGCGCCGCTCGGCGGGGGCACTCAGCCAAGCGTTGGCGGCCAGCTCCTGCTCCAACTGCCCGGCGCCCCAGCCGGCGTAGCCCAGGGCCACCAGGGCCTGGCGTGGGCCCTCCCCCCGGGCCATGGCCTCTAGGATGTCGCGGGAGGAGGCCAGGGCCAGCTCCTCGTCCACGCGCAGCACGCTGCCCCAGTTCCCAGGGGGATGGTGGAGCACGAAGCCCCGCTCGGGCTGCACCGGCCCGCCCAGGAAGACGGGCATCTCCCCCACCGCCGGGTTCCGGGGCTCGATGCCCATGTGGGCCAGCACCTCGCGGAGCCGCATCTCCAGGGGGCGGTTGATGACGATGCCCAGGGCCCCCTCTGGAGTGTGCTCGCAAATGTAGGTCACCGCTTGGCGGAAGTTGGGGTCCGCCAAGGTGGGCATGGCGATGAGGAACTGCCCCTTGAGGCTGGAGACGGCGCGCGCGCTCATGCGCCTAGTATCCGCCCATCCCCTGCGGCTGACAACCACGCCGGCTCCCTCAGCGGGCCTCCAGCCGCTCCCCGTCCAGGAACTGCCAGGTGCGCACGATGTGCAACACATCAGTGTTCTGCCGCATGGCGGGGGGGAAAGG
>WFXX01000033.1 GCA_015490395.1 Gammaproteobacteria bacterium
CGGCCATCCTGCTCTTCCTCTACCCGCGCCTGCCCACGGTGCGGGTGGTGGGGACGGACATCGCCCACGCGGTGCCCCTGACGGCCATCGCCGGCTTGGGGCACCTGCAGCTGGGCTCGGTGGATCTGGCCTTGCTGGGGAGCCTGCTGCTGGGGAGCCTGCCGGGCATCTACCTGGGCAGCTACCTCAGCGCCAACATCCCCGAGCGGGTGATGCGTCCGGTGCTGGCCAGCATGCTGATGGCCATCGGGGTCAAGTTCATCTGGTGACAGAGACGGCGCGGCCGCCGGGCCCGGCGGCCGCAGGGACCGAAACAGGGGATGCCCATGAGCACGATCCGAAACCTGGTGGATTTCCAGGAGATCGAGCACTTCGCGCAGGCAGTGCGGGACTTCCTGGAGGGGCGGATGGACCCGGACCGTTTCATGTCCTTCCGGCTGCAGCACGGCGTCTATGGCCAACGCCAGGAAGGGGTGCATATGGTACGGGTGAAGATCCCCGGCGGGAGGCTGCGCCCGGCACAGCTGCGGGCCATCGCCGAGGCCCTGGAGCGTTACTCCGAGCACGACCGGGCCCACATCACCACCCGCCAAGACATCCAGATCCACTTCGTGCCCACCGAGCGCACCCCGGCGGTGCTGCGGCTGCTGGGCGAGGCCGGTCTCACCACCCGGGAGGCCTGCAACAACACGGTGCGCAACATCACCACCTGCCCTCTGGCCGGGGTCTGCCCCCGGGAGCACGTGGACGTGAGCGTGCACGCCCTGGGGGCGGCGGCCCGCTTCCTGCGCTATCCCCTCACTCAGCAGATGCCGCGCAAGTTCAAGATCAGCTTCTCGGGCTGCGAGGCCGACTGCGCCCAGGGGCTGATCCATGACCTAGGGGTGGTGGCCACCCGGCGCGACGGCCGGCCCGGCTTCCGCATCCTGGCCGGCGGCGGGCTGGGGCACAAGCCTCACCATGCCATCACCGTGGAGGAGTTCGTGGAGGAGCACGAGCTCCTGCCCTGCATGGAGGCCATCCTCTCCCTGCACAACCGTTATTCGGACCGCAAGCGCCGGGCCCGGGCCCGCATCAAGTTCCTGGTGGACCGTTTCGGTCCCGAGGGCTTCCTGAAGCGGTACCGGGAGGAGCTGACGCGCACCCGCGTGGCCTACGCGGACTTCGATCATCCTCGGGGCACCTGGGTCGAGCCTAGGGTGAACGGCGAGGAGCTCCCCTTCCCCGGGGCCCCGCGCCGGGTGATCCCCCAGAAGCAGGAGGGGCTGTTCGTCTTCCCCATCGCCGTGCCCATGGGCGACCTCACCGCGGAGCAGATGCGCGGCATCGCCGCGCTGCTGGAGGGCGAGGGGCTGGAGGACCTGCGCACCACCCAGGATCAGAACCTGATGGTGGTGGGGGTGCGCGAGGGGCAGCTCCAGCGACTGCGCGAGGGCCTAGCCCCCCTGGGCCTGGGCGAGCCCCAGCCCGGGGACAACGTGGTGGCCTGTCCGGGCACCTCCACCTGCCGGCTGGGGATCACCGCCTCCAAGGCGGTGGGGCCGAAGCTGAGCGGCGGCCCCCTGGACCTGCGCATCCGGGTCAGCGGCTGCCAGAACGGCTGTGCCCAGCCCGAGACCGGGGACATCGGCATCTACGGCGAAGGCCGCCGCCTGCATGGCAAGCTGGTGCCCCACTACCAGATGTTCCTGGGGGGCGACGGCCGCGGAGGCGGGGCCATCGCCATCAAGGGCCCCTCCATCCCCGCCATGCGCATCGGTGAGGCCCTGGAGCGGGTACAGCGGGCCTACGCCGAGGACCGTCAAGGGGAGGAGAGCTTCTTCGCCTGGAGCCGCCGGCGAGGCGCGGGCTACTTCCAGGAGCTGCTAGCGGACCTGAAGGAGGTGGCCCCGGAGGCGGTGGGGGAGCTGGCCCGGGACCACGGGCAGGAGGGCCAGTTCCGGGTGCTCCAGCTCGGCGGCGGCGAGTGCGCCGGGGCGGCCCAGTCCCTGGTGGCGGCCCAGTTTGCCGAGGCCGCCCACGAGCGCACCTACCGGGACGCCTTCCGGATGCAGCGCCAGCCCGAGGAGGCCTTGGAGTGCGCCGAGCAGATGCTGCGCCTGGTGGCCCGTTCGGTGCTCTTTCTGGCCGGGCGGGAGGCGGCCCCGGAGACCCCCGTGGCCGAGCTGGCCGCCGCCTTGACCGAGGCCCTGGATGACCCTTCCCTGGGCCGCACCCTGGGTCAGCTGGCCGAGGGACTGGCGCGGATGCGAGCGGCCTACGAGGAGCCAGCCTTTGTGGAGCTCTCCCGGCGTATGGACGCCTGGATGCTGGATGCGGCGGCCGTCTGTCAGGCCATCGACCACCAGCTGGACCTGGCCGCCTCCTTGCCGGCGCGCCCGCGCCCAGAGCAGTCGCGCCCCCAGGAAGCGCCGGTGATCGACCTCAGCGGCTACGGCTGCCCCTTGCATTACATCAAGGCCCGCCATGCCCTGCAGCGCTTCGGGCCGGGCGAGGAGGTGGAGTTCATCTTCGCCGGCGGCGAGGCCTCGCGGCAGGTGCGCTCCAGCCTGGAGAGCGACGGGCACCAGATCCTGCACCTGCACGAGGAGGGCCAGGCCACCCGCATCCGGGTGCGCAAGGCGGCCCGGGGATGAAGGAGGAACGGCCGTGATGGAGGTGGACCAGCTCCTGGATCTCACCGAGCACCGCTGCTTGGCCGGCTACGTGCTGGCCCTCGCGGCCCTGGGCCGCCTGGATCCGGGCCTGCGCCTGGGCCTGCTGCTGCGGGATCTGCGCGAAGCCCGATGGCTGGCCACCCGGCTGGACCGCTTGGGCTACCGGGTGCAGCCCCCCAGGCCGCGGGAGCGGGGGGCGCTGGTCACCGTGCAGCCCCGGGGCTGAGGCCCCTGCGGGAGAGGCCCTGCAAGCCAAAGAGGAGGTGGAGAGGGATGAGCCTGAGCCCCGAGCTGGAGAGCAAGATTGAACAGGCCCGCGCCCTGCTGCGGCGCATCGCCGCCGAGCACGCCCCTGCGGCCTTCGCCCACAGCTTCGGTGCCGAGGACATGGTCCTGATGGACCTCCTGTCCCGAGAGCCGGAGGCCCTGGCGGGCATCGAGGCCTTTACCCTGGACACCGGCCGCCTGCCCGAGGAGACCTACGCCCTCATGCAGGAGGTGCGGACGCGCTACCCCCAAGTTCCCGTGCGCCCGTACTTCCCCGAAGCGACGGCGGTGGAGGCCTTCGTGGCCGAGCACGGCCCCAACGCCTTCTACGAAAGCGTGGCCCTACGCAAGCGCTGCTGTGCCATCCGCAAGGTGGAGCCCCTCCAGCGGGCCCTGGCCGGAAAGCAGGCCTGGATCACCGGGCTGCGCCGGGAGCAAGCCCCCACCCGCAAGGACTTGGCCGTGCAGGAGTGGGACGCTGACCACGGCATGCCCAAGTTCAACCCCCTGGTGGACTGGACCCAGGGGGAGGTGTGGGCCTACATCCGCCACTTCCAGGTGCCCTACAACGCGCTTCACGACCGGCACTATCCCAGTATCGGCTGCGCCCCCTGCACCCGAGCCGTCACCGTGGGCGAGGACATCCGCGCCGGGCGCTGGTGGTGGGAGAACCCCGAGACCAAGGAGTGCGGTCTGCACGAGCACCGGCGCCGGGTGGGCGGGATGTGAGGGGGATGCCCTCTCCCCCGGTCGGGGGTAGGGCACCTGCTGCCGGCGAGGGCGCCGGCCGGTGGGAGGCTCAGAGGGAAGCCGGGAGGGGCTCCCGGCGAGCGGCCCCTACGGCGCGCAGGCCCCGGAGGTGGGGGCCGGCCCGCTCCGGGGCCAGCACCCGCGCCTGGAAGTAGACCCCCCGGAACTCGGCGTTCACCGGGGTGAGCAGCACCACGTAGGTGCGCCCGGGCTCCAGATCCAAGCGGAAGCGCCGCTCCATGGGCACCGGCTCCCAATCCGGGCCCCGTGCGGCCAGGTTGCGCAGGGTGAGGCGGAGATTGCGTCGGGGGTGCAGGTAGGCCAGGGTGTACTCGCCCTTGTTCAGGGTCAGCAGGGGCCGGCCCTCCAGGGCCACGCGCAGGGTGTTGTCCGCGTAGCCCATGGCCCGCTCCGGCTCCGGGCGCAGGAAGTAGACCCGCACCGCCCCCGGGGCGTCCGGAGCCACCACCAGGGGATGATCCCCCTGCACCCGGGTGGGCGTCACCGTGGCGCAGCCGGCCACGGCGAGGGCCAAGACGGCGGCCAAGCCACCCCACGCCCGTGCCTGCTTGGGCCCGAGGCGCCTCCCTGGCACCTTGCCCCAAACTCCCACGTACGAGGCCCTCCCTCCCATCGGCGGCCGGATCATACTATGCCTGTGCCGGGCAGGGAACGCCCCCCGGCAACGGAACGCCCGCTATAATGTGTGGCTTTCGCCCGGCGGGGGAAGGTCTGTTCGCGCCCGCTCGGGCGGCAGACCACTAGAGAGCTCGAGGGGACACCGATGTCGAAGAAGCATCCCATCATCGCCGTGACTGGCTCCTCGGGAGCCGGGACCACCACGGTCAAGAACGCCTTCGACCACATCTTCCGCCGCGAGGGCATCAAGGCCGTGTTCATCGAGGGCGACAGCTTCCACCGCTACGACCGCCAGGCCATGAAGCGGGCGGTGGAGGAGGCCCGCAGGGAAGGACGGATCCTGTCCCACTTCGGCCCGGAGGCCAACCTCCTGGACAAGCTGGAGGAGCTGTTCCGCACCTATTCCGAGACCGGCACCGGGATGCGCCGCTACTACGTGCACAACGAGGAGGAGGCCGCCCGCCACGGCCGACCGCCCGGCACCTTCACGGACTGGGAGCCCATCGAGCCCGACTCGGATCTGCTGTTCTACGAGGGCCTCCACGGGGGCGTGGTCTGCGAGGGTGTGGACGTGGCCCAGTGGGTGGACCTGCTCATCGGGGTGGTGCCCATCGTGAACCTGGAGTGGATCCAGAAGATCCACCGCGACAGCAAGGAACGGGGCTACTCGGCGGAGGCGGTGGTGGACACCATCCTGCGCCGCATGCCCGACTACGTGCAGTACATCACCCCCCAGTTCTCGCGCACCGACATCAACTTCCAGCGGGTACCCGTGGTGGACACCTCCAACCCCTTCATCGCCCGGGACATTCCCACCCCGGACGAGAGCTTCGTGGTGATCCGCTTCCGCTACCCGCGCAAGCACAACTTCCCCTACTACCTGCAGATGCTGGACGGCTCGTGGATGTCCCGGCACAACACCCTGGTGGTGCCAGGAGGCAAGATGGGGCTGGCCATGGAGATCATCCTCACCCCCATGATCCACGAGATGATGGAGCAGCGCCGCAAGCTCCTCTGAGGGCGGCGTGCCGTCTCAGGAGCCCGTCCCGCGCCGGAGGCGGGCCAGGGCGGGCAGGGCCCCCAGCAGGGCCACGGCCGCCGCCAGCAGGGAGGCGTCCCGGGGATAGCCGGTCTCCTGCCAGGGCAAGGCCAGGGCGGCCCCGAGAAAGGGCAGGACAGGCAGCCAGGCGGGAGAGGCGGGGCGGGGCAAGCGCGCGGCCAAGCGCAGCGCGGCCCCGGCGCACCACCAACCCAAGGCGGCCCCTACCAGTACGTCCGAGGGCCAGTGGACCCCCACCGCCACCCGGGAGAGCCCTACCCCGGCGGCCAGCGCCAGGGCCAGAGCTGTCGCCCACCAGGCGCGCCAGGCCCGCCCGAGCACCAGCACCCCGGCCACGGCGAAGGCCGCCGCCGTGTGGCCCGAGGGGAAGGCCAAGGCGCGGAGCTCGGGTCCGGTGAGGTGGAAGCCCCCGGGAGGCAGCACGGCCGGCGGGCGGGGCACCTGGAGCAGCTCCTTGAGCACGTGTACCGTGGCCCCCGTCAGGAGGGCGGCCAGGAGCCCCCCCCAGGCCAGGCGTCGATCCCGGGCCGCCCAGGGCAAGAGCAGCGCCAGGGCCACCAGGCCATCGCCCAGCACCGTCCACCGGGCCCAGAGGGTGTCCCAGGGGGGAGCCCCCCAAGCGTTGATGGCCCCGAAGAGCGCTCGATCAGCCCCCGCCAGCAACACCAGGGCGGCAGCGCCCCCCGTTACCAGGGCCGGCAGATGCCAGGGCGCGGTGGGAGGGAGAAGGGGCTCGGGCATGAGATCGAGACGGACAGGCCTGACATGATGAGGTGACGGTTTGCCCCGAGCCCGCCCCCTTGCGCGGAAGCGGCCGAAGAGGCAATATTAGGCTTAGCTAAAAAAAGAGCGCCATCCTTGGCGCCGGACCCCATCCTGGGGTGAGTCGAAAAGAGTCCTTCCCTGGACGGAGGCCATCATAACCTGGCGCGCCGGAAAAACATAGCGCCGCGGCTGCCTTTCCATACCTTTTTGCAACCCTGACGGCCTCCCTTTCCCTCTTTGCTTGCTCCAAAGAGCGCAGCACAAGCCTCCTGGCCCCACAAGACCACCCGGAAACAGGGTGTCTCACCTTCTGTCCTTCTCTGACGATCTTCATGATACGGGTGTGAAACAAAATATCCAGACCCTTCTTGAGTATTTGTGAAGCGCTCCACATCGGAAATGTGACGGGCGTCACATTCCGGAACCGCCTCCGGACCGGCTATACTGAGTGGAATACTCAGGATTCCCAGGCGCCTTCCGGTGAGCCGCGCGAGCCATCCGTTCCCAACCGAGCTGGTCAACCGTCTGGCAGATGAGACCAGCCCCTATCTGCGCCAGCACGCCGGCCAGCCCGTGGCCTGGCAGCCCTGGGACGCCGAGGCCCTGACCGCCGCGCGGGCGCTGGACCGCCCCATCCTGCTCTCCATCGGCTATGCGGCCTGCCACTGGTGCCACGTGATGGCCCGGGAGAGCTTCGCCGACCCGGAGGTGGCGGCCCTGATGAACCGGCACTACGTCAACATCAAGGTGGACCGGGAGGAGCGCCCGGATCTGGACCGCATCCATCAGCTGGCCCACCAGGCCCTCACCGGCCGCCCGGGCGGCTGGCCGCTGACCGTGTTCCTGGATCCCCAGGACCTCACCCCCTTCTTCGCCGGCACCTATTTCCCCCGCCGCCCCCGCTACGGGATGCCCGCCTTCACGGAGGTGCTGGAGCGGGTGGCGGCCTTCTTCCGGGAGCACCGGGACCAGGTGCGGGCCCAGGGGGAGACCCTCCGCCGCCTGCTGGAGCGGGCGGAGACCGCCCCCGGGGGCGCCCCGGACGGGGCCCTGGACGCCGGGCCCATCCGGCTGGGCCGGGACCGGCTCCTCACCGCCCTGGATCCGGCCCACGGCGGCTGGGGCCCCGGGCCCAAGTTCCCCATGGCCCCGCGCCTGGCCTTCCTCCTGGATCGGGCGGGCCGGGGCGACGGGGAGGCCCGCCGCGGCCTGGAGCGCACCCTCACGGCCATGGCCGACGGGGGCCTGCGGGACCACCTGGGAGGCGGCTTCTTCCGCTACTGCGTGGACGGGCATTGGGAGATCCCCCACTTCGAGAAGATGCTCTACGACAACGCCCAGCTCCTGGCCATCTATGCCGGGGCCTGGCGGCTGTCCGGCGAGCCCCTCCACCGGGAGGTGGCCGAGGAGACGGCGGGCTGGATGCTCCGGGAGCTGGCCATGCCCGACGGGGGCCTGGCCGCCAGCCTGGACGCCGAGGGCGAGCTGGAGGGCCGGCGGGTGGAGGGCGGCCCCTATCTCTGGA
>WFXX01000034.1 GCA_015490395.1 Gammaproteobacteria bacterium
TGCGCCCGCCACAGGGGCCGCTGGGGCGAGAGCCCGAGCTGGCGCAGCAGCCGCGCCACACTCCAGCGGCTCAGCCGGATGCCGAAGCGCCGGTGGATGAGCTCTGCCACCAGCTTCAGCGTCCACAGGGCGAAGGGGAACTTCCACTGCGTGGGCGCATCGCGGGTCAGCGTGCGGTAGAGCCAGGCGACGGCCTTGGCGTCGAGCTTGGGCCTGCGCCCGCCGCGCTTGCCCGCCTCCAGCGCATCCCACCCGCCGGAGCGGTACAGGGCCAGCCAGTGAAACAGCGCAGAGCGCGAGATCCCCATGCCGCGGGCCACCTCGGCCACGGGCACGCCCTCCTGGACCCGGGCGACCGCCTGGCGCCTGAAATGGGTCAGTTCCTTGTGCGTGAGTCTTCGCAGGTCGGTCTTTCTGGCCACTCGCGGAGGATAGCACGATCCTGCCTATTATGCACCTCTTAGTACATCACTGGTACAGACGCTTCCGAGGTCGTCGCCGACAAGAATGACGGGTATCCCAAGCGGCCATTGCGCCAATCTGGCCCTGACGCGCATGCTCGGCCCTCATCCTCGGCCCTCATCCTCGCCCATGTCGGCTGCGCCTGCGTCGGACCCGCGCGCGCCCACCCCCTTGAGCCTTTTCCCTTTCCTCCCATGGCCACCCGCTCGCGAATCCCTTGCCTTCTTGCACCACGAAAGCCAAAAACGTTCGAGCCACCACCGAAAGTTGCTTGCCCTTCGGGTACACCACATACCAGCTGCGTCGCAAAGGGAACCCTGCAACCGGCAACACAACCAAGCCACCGCTGCCATGGACCAAAGCGTGGCCCGAGAGAACCGATATCCCAAGCCCTCCGGCCACCGCCTGCTTGATTGCCTCGTTGCTTCCTAGCTCCATGCGAACCCGGGGCACTATCCCGCGCGTTGCAAAAAACTTCTCCGCCGCGAGCCGCGTCCCCGAGCCCGGCTCCCGAAGAAGCAGCGGCTCCTGAGCGATCCGCTCCAGCGGCACGCGCCGCTGACTCGCCAACGGGTGGTCAGCCGCCGCCACAACCACCAGCGGATTATCCAAAAACGGCACCGCCGCGACATCCAGCTCCTCCGGCGGCTGGCCACAAATGTACAGGTCGTCGACATTGTGCCGCATGCGCTCCAGCGCATGCTCTCGGTTCGTCACCTCGAGCGAGATGTCGATTCCCGGATAACGTTGGCAGAAATACCCAAGGATACGAGGCAAAAAGTACTCTGCCGTCGTGACCGCCGTGACCCGAAGCGACCCCTGCTTCAGCCCTCGCAGGTTCGCGACGGTCATCTCGAATCGGTCAATGGTGCCAAACAGCTCCAGGCATACCGTATATAGCTCCCGCCCCGCCTCCGTCAGGAAGACACCCTTGCCTACCTTCTCCAGGAGTGGCATGCCCACCGCCTCAGCCAGCTTGCGGATCTGCATCGAGACCGTCGGCTGCGTCAGACAAAGCGACTCCGCCGCCCGGCTAAAGCTACGCAGCCTGGCCACCGCCTCGAAGATCTCTAGCTGACGGAGCGTTGCCCGCCTGATCAGCCGGGTTCGCAACTCGAGCTTATCCACCACAGGCCCCTGCACCTGATGACCCTATACGATCATCTATACGAACGTTCGATACTTTCGATTTCTCTTTCACCAAAAAGTTTGCCATCCTGGCATAGCGCGGAAGCAAAAAACACTTTCCGCATAAGCTTTTTCGTGTTGTGTGTTTAACGTGGGGAGCATCCAAACGATGGCTGAGACTATCACCGATCCCAAAGAGCGCTACAAGGCAGGCGTTATCCCGTACAAGAAAATGGGCTACTGGGAGCCCGATTACGAGCCCAAGGACACCGACGTCCTCGCCCTGTTCCGCGTCACGCCTCAAGAGGGTGTGGAGCCGGAAGAGGCAGCGGCGGCCGTAGCGGGCGAGTCGTCCACTGCCACGTGGACCGTCGTCTGGACGGATCGCTTGACTGCTTGCGAGCTCTACCGGGCTAAGGCGTACAAGGTGGAGCCGGTGCCGAACCGGCCCGGAGAATATTTTGCTTACATCGCCTACGACCTCGACCTCTTCGAGCCAGGCTCCATCGTCAACCTGACGGCCTCCATCATCGGCAACGTGTTCGGCTTCAAGGCCGTCAAGGCGCTCCGCCTAGAGGACATGCGGATCCCTGTGGCCTATCTCAAGACTTTCGACGGTCCGCCCACCGGCATCGTCGTCGAACGCGAGCGCCTGGACAAGTTCGGCCGGCCCTTGCTCGGCGCCACTGTCAAGCCAAAGCTCGGGCTCTCTGGCCGTAACTATGGCCGGGTCGTCTACGAGGCCCTGAAGGGAGGCCTGGATTTCACCAAGGACGATGAGAACATCAACTCGCAGCCTTTCATGCACTGGCGCGACCGCTTCCTGTACTGCATGGAGGCCGTCAACCGAGCGTCGGCTGCCACGGGCGAGGTGAAGGGCCACTACCTGAACGTCACGGCCGCCACCATGGAAGACATGTATGAGCGTGCCGAGTTCGCAAAGGAGCTCGGCTCCATCATCATCATGATCGACTTGGTGGTTGGCTACACGGCCATCCATTCAATGTCCAAGTGGGCCAGGAAGAACAACATGATCCTGCACCTCCACCGGGCAGGGCACGGCACCTATACACGCCAGAAGAACCATGGCGTCTCCTTCCGTGTGATCGCCAAGTGGATGCGCATGGCCGGCGTGGACCACCTCCACGCAGGAACCGTGGTCGGCAAGCTAGAGGGGGACCCCCTGACCGTGCAGGGCTTCTACAACATCCTCCGGGAGCCTCACAACGAGGTCGACCTGCCGCGAGGCATCTTCTTCGACCAGCCTTGGGCGAGCCTACGGAAGGTGATGCCGGTAGCCTCCGGAGGGATTCACGCCGGGCAAATGCATCAGTTGCTTCACTACCTGGGAGAGGACGTGGTGCTGCAGTTCGGGGGCGGCACCATCGGTCACCCGATGGGAATCCAGGCAGGGGCTGTAGCCAACCGGGTGGCGCTGGAAGCGATGATCCAGGCGCGCAATGAGGGCAGGGACTACCTCAAGGAAGGCCCGGAGATTCTCGAGAAGGCCGCCCGCTGGTGTCAGCCGCTGCGAGCCGCGCTCGACACCTGGAAGGACATCACCTTCAACTTCGAGTCCACGGACACGCCGGACTTCGCTGTGACCGAAACTCCGGTGGCTTGAACAGGAGCACAAGAGCCATGATGACCAATTACGGAAACCGCATCACCCAGGGGCAGTTCTCGTTCCTGCCAGACTTGACGGACGAGCAGATCCTCAAGCAGATCGAGTATGCCCTGCAGCAGGGATGGGCGATGAACGTCGAGTTCACCGACGACCCACATCCCCGTAATACCTACTGGGAGATGTGGGGGCTTCCCATGTTCGACCTTCACGATCCCGCCGGGATCCTCTACGAGGTCAACGAGTGCCGAAAGGCGTATCCGAACCACTACATCCGCCTGACGGCCTATGACTCGACCCGTGGCTGGGAGACGCCTCGCATGTCCTTCATCGTAAACAGACCGAAGGACGAGCCCGGCTTCGGCCTCCTGCGCACGGAGGTCAA
Source organism: Gammaproteobacteria bacterium (assembly GCA_015490395.1). GTDB lineage: Bacteria > Pseudomonadota > Gammaproteobacteria > DRLM01 > DRLM01 > S141-70. The sequence continues at coordinate 3,600 of WFXX01000034.1, forward strand.
TGACCGTCACATCGTTTACACAATAAGATCGTATGCGACGGAAAAGCCGGAGAATGAGCGCTACGGGTGACCTATGATTGGCCGGAGGCGCGGGGCGGCTCCAGCTGCCTCGCGCCTCCTGTTATGCGTCCTCCACCCCTTGGTTGCGTAAAGGAGAGCTAACGCCATGTCCGCTACAGAACACGCCAGCACCTCGGTGAAGGTCGGCGAGCCCGTCGACCTTGAGGCCGAGCTGCGCGAGTCCAACGTCGAGGAGGTGCTGGAACAGCTCGACCGCGAGCTCGTGGGGCTCAAGCCGGTCAAGACGCGCATACGCGAGATCGCAGCACTCCTGCTGGTCGACCGGATGCGGCGCAAGCTGGAGCTAACCTCGGAGACGCCGACCCTCCACATGTGCTTCACCGGCAATCCGGGCACGGGCAAGACTACCGTAGCCATGCGCATGGCGGACATCCTCCATCGGCTCGGCTATGTCCGCAAGGGTCATCTCGTCGCAGTGACACGCGATGATCTGGTCGGCCAGTATATCGGTCATACCGCGCCGAAGACGAAGGAGGTGCTCAAGAAAGCCATGGGCGGCGTCCTTTTCATTGATGAGGCCTATTATCTATACCGCCCTGAAAACGAGCGCGATTACGGGCAAGAGGCTATCGAGATCCTGCTCCAGGTCATGGAGAACCAGCGGGAAGACCTGGTGGTGATCCTAGCCGGTTACAAGTCCAAGATGGACCGTTTCTTCCAGAGCAATCCCGGCATGCGGTCGCGCATCGCTCATCACATCGACTTCCCGGACTACACGCAGGAGGAGCTGCTCGAGATCGCGAAGTTGATGCTCAGCCAGATGAAGTACCGTTTCAGCCCAGAGGCGGAGGAGGTCTTCAAGGACTATATCCGACGCCGCATGCAGCTTCCGCATTTTGCCAACGCCCGCTCCATCCGCAATGCCCTCGATCGTGCCAGGCTACGGCAGGCGAATCGGCTCTTTGCCTGCCGGGACCGCAAGCTCACCAAGGAGGACCTGATGACCCTGCAGCCTGAGGATATCCTGGCAAGCCGCATCTTCACGGAAGGCAAACCGGACGGGAGCCCGGCCGACACAAGCTGTGGATAGGGAGCCCTGCTGTCGCCTCGGCTCCAGCGCCTCGAGGGACGATGCGCCTGCGGGAGCTGGGACGGTACGAACCCCTCCGGGTGCTCCCAAAGCAGATACCGGCCAGCTGCTGGAACCGTGCCCGCATCGCCCTGATCAGGAAAGGGGCGCCGCTGCGCATCGAGCTCGATGGGCTCCGCGCCCTCTTGTGTGAGCTGGACAACGAGTCCTGGGTGCTGTGGCCGCCACCCCACGCCGGCGAGGTGCCCCTCATGGCTTGGACCGGCTTCGTCCGCCCTGAGGCTGCCCTCCATCGTCCGGTACGGTGTGAGCTGCGCTTGTATCACCTTCAGGCTGGCCTGCTGATGAGCCGTGCGCTGGAGGCGCTCGAGGCTTCGCTCTCGCGCGTAATCCGAGGCTCGTGACACGCGGCGGCAGGCCCTCCGCGCCTCCGCGTGTCTAGCAGCCGGCCGCTCGCAAATCGGGCCCGGTCGTAAGCGGTAAGGACAATAGCAACTGCCGGGTCGCGCGCCCCAAGCTCCGTACGGACAGCTTGCGCGTCGCTCCAGCCGCCTAGATGGCGTCTAGACCCGCCCGGATGCCTCTACGATGCGCGAGCGCACCCGCCGGCTGTACCGGGGGTCCAAGTGGCACGGTGCGCCACGTGGTACGTAACCTACAGCGCACGGCACGAGCGGATGCGATCTCTGATGTCCACCCGGCGGTCGGCACCCTGCATCACGCTCCTGCCACCGCGCCGGCCCCCGAGCATCGCTAGGGCTGCGTCCCGCTCGGCGCGAACCTCGGTACACGTCAAAGGCACACCAAGGAGCAGCTCGTGCCGGTTCTCCGTCAAGGCATGGACCAGCCGTGTCGCTTAGCCTCTTAGCCCCTGCTGTACCGCCATACAGGTCAGGTGGTGACAGACCGGATGGCCTACCGACAAGGAGCCGTGCTGGATGGGCGTCTCGGAGCAGTCGACGGGCGACCCAAGGCGGCGTCGGGGGTATCGCGTTCGCTCGACCGGCCCGGCGGCGCCCGGTTCCGGACCGGGTACGAAGGGTGACGCTTGGGAATCCAGCTCTCGAGCGAGACGTGGCTGAGCAGCCTCTCCTGGCGCCAGTCCACGTCGCGTTTGCGCTCCTTCCTACGTCGGATGCCTCGCCCTGGCAGCTTATCGATCAGCTTGTCGGCCCCAGCGATCTTCTCGACGAACTGCCAGAGCCCGACACAGTCTGCCTAGGGAGTGGGGCGCAGGCTCTTCCACCAAGCGTTGGGCGAACGAAGGAGTGGGGCCTCCGCTCCAGCATCCTCGCCTCTGCTCGACATCGATCTTGGGTCTCCCCCATGGTGCGCGGTTACCCGGAGGGCTGCCCTCCCAGGGGCGAAAAAAAGGGGCGCCCTCAGGCGCCCCACAGGGCCTGCGGCCAAGGGGGAGGGTTCAGGGCTCGCTCACCACGCTGAAGCCCACGGTCTCGGGCAGGCGTGGCAGCTCCTGGGGCGGGAACTCGCCGGTGAGCGCCTCCAGGAAGGCCACGATGTCCCGGACCTGGTCCTCGGTAAGATCCTTGTTGAGCTGGGTCTTGGCCATCACCCGCACCGCCTCGTCCAGGGTCTGCACCTTCCCGTTGTGGAAGTAGGGGGCGGTGAGGGCCACGTTGCGCCAGGTGGGCACCCGCCACATGTGCTTGTCGGCGGGGTCCTTGGTGACCTCGTAGCGGCCCAGGTCAGCCATCAGGTCGTACTTCTTCACGTACTCGTTGTCGGTGAAGGTCGGGAACTTCTGGTAGAAGCCCTTGCCCATGGGGCCGGCCGGGCCGGCGAAGTTGGGCCCGAAGTGGCAGGCGGTGCAGCCCACCTCCTCCACCAGCCGCATGCCCCGCTGCGCGGCCGGGCTCAGGGCGTCCTTCTCGCCCTTGAGATAGCGGTCCACCGGGCTATTGGGCGTGATCAGGGTGCGCTCATAGGCGGCGATGGCCTTGGCGATGTTGTCGTAGGTCAGGCCGCCCTTGCCGAAGACCTTCTCGAACTGCTCCACGTAGCCCGGGATCTGCTTCAGGCGCTCGATGACCGCCTCCTCCGAGGGCATGCCCATCTCGATGGGGTTCAGGATAGGACCCTTGGCCTGCTCCTCCAGGGTGGCGGCCCGCCCGTCCCAGAACTGGACGGTGAGGAAGGCCGCGTTCCAGACCGTGGGGGCGTTGCGTCCGCCCTTCTGGCCGCCGACGCCCACGGAGACGGGCCGGTTGTCCGTGCCGCTGGCCATCACGTTGTGACAGGAGTTGCAGGAGACCGTCCCGTCCACCGACAGGCGCGGGTCGAAGAAGAGCTGCTTGCCCAGCGCCACCTTGGCCTCGCTCATGGGATTGTCGGCCGGCACCGGGGGCTGCTCGGGCAGCGGCTCCATGGCCCACGCGCCACCGGCCCAGGCCAGCGCCGCCGCGGCGCACCAGACCTGCTTCCGTCGCTTCCATCCGCTCATGGCCTGCTCCTCCTTCGCGGTTCCAGATCGTGCCTCTCCAGCCTAGTTTAGACTAAGTCTAAGAACGAGTCCAGAAGGGCCTCCAGGGAGGCCCGCGGCTCTCAGGGCTCCCTGAGGGAGCGGTCCAGGTGCTCCAGCAGGGGCGCGAGAAAGTACTCCAGGACCCGCCGCCGCCCGGCATGAATCTCCACCTGCACGGCCATGCCGGGCCCCACCTGGCCGCCGCCCCTCAGCCGGTCCCGCTCCAGGGCCACCCGCACGGCGTAGGCCAGACCCAGCCGCTCGTCCCGGACGGCATCCCGGGAGACGGTCACCACCCGGCCGGGCAGGGTGCCGTGCCGGGTGAAGGGGAAGGCCTCCACCTTGATCTCGGCCCGTTGACCGGGCCGGATGCGGGCCACGTCCCGATTGGCCACGTAGGCCTCCACCTCCAGGCGTTCCTCGACGGGCACCACCACGAGCACGGGCTGGGCCGGCGTGACCACGCCGCCCACGGTGTGCACCGCCAGCTCCTGCACCACCCCGTCCACGGGGGCCCGCAGGCGCCGCAGGGCCACGGCCCGTTCCGCCCGGCGCAGGGCCTGGCCGAGGGCCCGGACCCGGCCTTCGGCCTGCCGGAGGCGCTCCAGCTCCCGCCGGCGGGCCTCGGCCTGGTGGGCGCGCCGCTCCCGCCGGGCCCGGCTCGCCGCGGCCTCCAGGGCCGCCACCCGGAGCCGCTGGGCCTCCAGCCGGCCCTCCAGGTCCCGGGCCCGGAGCTCGGCCTCCAGCTGGCGGTGGCGGGCCTCCCACCGGCCCCGCACCAGGCGGGCCAGGCCCTCGGCCTGCTCCCGGGCCAGGGGCGCCAGGGCCTCCAGGCGCGCCAGCTCGGCGCGGGCCTGGTGGAGCTCTGCCTCCCGACCGGCCTCCTCGGCGGCCAGGGCCGCGCGCCGGGCGCGGAAGGCCCGCCAGGCCCCCGCCAGCGAGGCCTCCTCCAGGGCGTGGCGGGCCGGCGAGGCGCCGGGCAGGGACACCAGCCGGGGCGGGCGGCCCCCTGCCGGGTCTTCGAGGGCCTCCAGGAAGGCCCGGGCCCGGGCGGCCTCGTAGCGCGCCGCCAGGAGCTCCTCCCGGAGCCTGGCCAGCTCCGCCGCCTCGGCGGTGGCGTCCATCTCCAGCAGCACCTGCCCGGCCCGCACCCGCTGGCCGTCCCGCACCCGGATAGCCTGCACCACCCCGGCCTCCAGGGGCTGGACCACCTGCCGCCGGGCCCCGGGCACCACCTGCCCCTGGGCGCTCACCACCACGTCCACCCGGCCCAGCCAGGCGGCAGCGACGGCCAAGGCCAGCAGGGCCAGGAGCGCCCACAGGATGGCCCTGGGCAGGGGATGGGGAGGGGTCTCCTGGATGGCCAGCACCGGCGGCAGGAAGGCCAGCTCCTCCCGCCCCAGACCCCGCCGACGTACCTGCCTCAGCATCCTCCCTGCAGGCGCCGCAGGCGGGCGTAGAAGCCGCCCCGGGCGGCCAGCTCCTCCGGGGTCCCATCCTCCACCACCCGTCCGCCCTCCAGCACCACGATCCGCCGGGCAGGGCGCAGGGCCGAGAGGCGGTGGGCGATGATGAGGACCGTCCGGCCCCGGCAGATGGCTTCCATGCGCCGCTGGAGGGCCTCCTCGGCCTCGTGGTCCAGGGCGCTGGTGGCCTCGTCCAGGACCAGGACGGCGGGATCGCCCAGCAGGGCCCGGGCGATGGCGATGCGCTGGCGCTGCCCGCCGGAGAGGGTGGCCCCCTGCTCCCCCACCACGGTGTCGTAGCCCTGGGGCAGGGCCAGGATGAACTCGTGGGCGCCCGCGAGGCGGGCCGCGCGCACCACCGCCTCCATGGGGGCGCCGGGATCGGCCAGGGCGATGTTGTCCCGCACGCTCATGTGGAAGAGGCGGCACTCCTGGGGCACCACCCCGATCCGGCGCCGCAGGGAGGCCGCATCCAGCATGGCCAGGTCCAGCCCGTCCACCAGCACCCGCCCCTGGTCGGGACGGTGCAGCCTCAGCAGGAGGCGGGCCAGGGTGCTCTTGCCCGACCCGGAGGGACCCACGATGCCCACCACCTCCCCCGGGCGGATGCGCAGATCCAGTCCCCGGAGCACCTCCGGGCCATCCGGCCGGTACCGGAAACGCACGCCCTCGAAGCAGATATCCCCCTGGATGCGCGGCAGGGCCGCCCCCGCCCCGCCCGCGGACTCGCCCGGCGTGTTCAGCACGTCCCCCAGACGGCGCACGGACACCCCCAGCTGCTGGACGTCGGTCCAGAGCTGGGCCAGCCGCACCACCGGCTGGGCCAGGCGGGCCGCGAGCATGTTGAAGGCCACCAGCTGGCCCACCGTCATGGCCCCTTCCATCACCTGGCGGGCCCCCAGCCAGAGCACGGCCACGGTGACCAGCCGCCCCACCAGGGTCACGCCCTCCTGGGCGAAGGCGGCCAGGCTGGTGCTGCGGAAGGCGCTGTGCACGTAGGCCGCCAGGCGCTCCTCCCAGCGCCGCGCCATGCGCGGCTCCAGGGCCATGGCCTTGACGGTGTCGATGCCGGCGACGCTCTCGACCAGGAAGGCCTGGGCCTCGGCGCCGCGGCTGAAGCGCTCCTCCAGGCGGGCCCGCAACGCGGGGGCCACCGCCGCTACCAGCAGGCCGTAGGCAGGGAGCGAGGCGAGCACCACGGCCGTCAGCGACAGGCTGTAGAGGGCCATCACCCCCAGGAAAACCGCGGCGAAGAGCAGGTCCATGACCAGGGTGAGGGCCCCGCCGGTCAGGAAGGCGCGCACGTGCTCCAGCTCCCGCACCCGCGCCACCGAGTCGCCCGTGCGCCGGGCCAGGAAATAGGCCACGGGCAGGTCCAGCAGGTGGCGGTAGACCCGCGCGCCCAGCTCGGCGTCGATGCGGCTGGCGGTGTGCGCCGAGAGGTAGGCCCGCAACGCGCCGAGCAGGGCCTCGAAGAGCACCACGGCCAGCAGGGTCAGGGCCACCACGTCCAGGGTGGACAGGGCCCGGTGCACCAGGACCTTGTCCACCACCACCTGGAACAGCAGGGGCGTGCCCAGGGCCAGGAGCTGGAGCACCAGGCTGGCCAGGAGCACCTCGCCCAGGACGGCCCGGTAGCGCCACACCGCGGGGAGGAACCAGCGCAGCCCGAAGCGCAGCTCCACCGCCCCGGGCCCCTTGGGGCGAAGCAGCACCAGCCGCCCGCTCCAGCGCCGCCCCAGCGCCCCCTCGTCCATCACCTCCGGGCGCCCCACCCTCGGGTCGTGCACCAGGGCCCGGCCCTCGGCGCAGCGGGCCAGGACGAAGAAGCCGCCGTCGCGGGCCTCGCCCAGGGCGGGCAAGGGGAGCTGTGGCAGGCGCTCCATGGTGGCCTCCACGGCCCGGGCCTTGAAGCCGGCGATGCGGGCGGCGCGGAGCACGGCCTCCATGCCGTCCTCCTCCCCGCCGAGCTCGTGCGCCAGCCGCCCGGGATCCACCAGCAGCCCGTGGAGCCGGGCCACCAGCGCCAGGCAGGCCAGGCCGGTGCCCGCCGGGCTCCCCTGGGTCTCCTGGCCCGGGCGGGGCGCCGCCTGCGCCCCCGCCCGGCTCATGCCGCGGCCGGCTGCTGCTGCCAGGCCGCGGCCAGGACGGGCTCCAGCTCCCGGCGGTAGCTCTCCGGCCAGATCCCGTCCGCGGCCGCAGGGGGATCGAAGGCGGCCATGGCGCTCACCAGCCGCTCCACATCGGCCGGGCGCAGCATCCGCCCGTCGCCTGCCACGATGCGCGCCAGCCGCCGCTCGGGATCGGCGTACCAGCCGTCCACGGTGAGCCGGTCGGCCCCGCCGGCCAGCCGGACCTCCAGGGCGCTCCCCTCCCGGCGGAACCAGATCTCCCCGGGCACGACACCATCCAGGCGCAGCTCGTCGGCCCCCGAGCGGTCGTAGGAGACGATCCGGTCCCATCCGCCTCCGGGGCCGAAGCGGTAGACGTCGTCCCCAGGACCGCCGTCCAGCCAGTCGTCGCCGGCCCCGCCTTCCAGCACGTCGTTGCCAGGGCCCCCGAGCAGGGTGTCGTCGCCGGGCCCGCCCAGGAGCCGGTCGTCGCCCTCCTGGCCGCTCAGCCAGTCCATGTCCGTACCGCCGTCCAGGAGGTCGTCGCCCCGCTCGCCCAGGAGATAATCCCGGCCAGCGCCGCCTTCCAGCCGGTCGGCGCCATCGCCCCCATAGAGCCAGTCCGAGCCGCCCAGGCCCCGCAGCACGTCGTCCGTGCCATAGCCGGTGATCCGGTCCGGGCCCTCCGTGGGCTCCAGCACCTTGGCCTTCACCGTCTCCACGTCCCACGCCGTCCCGTCCGCGAAGACGAAACGGTCCACCCGGAACGGTCCCCGAGCATCGTCCCAGAAGTAGTCCTGCACCCGCAGCCGATCCCCGCTGGGGAGGCGCAGCATCAGGTCCCTGCCCGAGCGCTCCAGCGCCACCTCCTCCGGACGGACCCCGGCGTCCAGGACCACCTCGTCCGTGCGCCCAGCGCCGCCGTCCCAATTGACGATGCGGTCCTGCCCGTCCCCCGGCCCGAAGCGGTAGACGTCGTTGCCCGGGCCGCCGTCCAGCGTGTCATTGCCGGGCCCGCCCTCCAGCACGTCGTTCCCGGGCCCGCCGTAGAGCGAATCGTCGCCGACGCCTCCCTGGAGATCGTCGTCGCCGTCCTCCCCGCTCAGCCAATCCCGGCCCGGGCCGCCGTCCAGGACGTCCGCCCCCTCGCCGCCGTGGAGATAGTCCGCGCCCTCGCCGCCCAGCAGCGTGTCGGCCCCCGTCTCCCCGTGGAGGCGGTCCCCTCCGGCGCCGCCTTCCAGCCGGTCTGCGCCGCCGCCGCCGTAGAGCCAGTCCGAGCCGCCCAGGCCCCGCAGCACGTCGTCCGTGGCATAGCCGGTGATCTGGTCCGGACCCTCCGTGGGCTCCAGCACCTTGGCCTTCACCGTCTCCACGTCCCACACCGTTCCGTCCGCGAAGACGAAGCGGTCCACACGCGCGGGGCTCGCGCCATCCTCCAGGAAATAGTTCTGCACCGTGAGCCGGTCCTCGCCCGGCAGGTGCAGCACCAGGTCCCTGCCCGAGCGCTCCAGGCTCACCGCCTCCGGACGGATGCCGGCGCCCAGCGCCACCTGGTCCAGGCGCCCGGCCTCCGGATCCCAGTTCACGATGCGGTCGCGGCCGTCGCCTGGGCCGAAGCGGAAGAGATCGTCGCCTGGCCCGCCGCTCAACCAATCGTCGCCCGGCCCGCCGTCGAGCACGTCATCCCCAGGCCCGCCGTAGAGCGCGTCGTTGCCGGCCCCGCCCAGGAGAAGATCGGCGCCCTCCTCGCCCCGCAGCTCGTCATCCCCGCCGCGGCCGTGGAGCAGGTCGCTGCCTGAGGCGCCGAGAAGGCGGTCCCGGAGCGGGCCGCCCACCCAGGCGCCGCGCCCGTTCTCGATACGCGCCCCGTTCGTGACGACGATATAGCCCAGGTCCCGCAGCCCCTGGCGGGCAGCTTCCGACCCCGCCGCCCGGGAAAGCGCCTCCTCCATCATGGCCGTGCCGTCCCAGCCGAGGAGGATCAGCTCCCGCCCATGCACGGCGAAAAGCTCGGCAACGAGCGCGGCCCCGTCCCGGGCGGCCTGCCCCAGGCGATCCCGCAGCGCCCGGTCCATGTCGGCGGGGTCCACCACCAGCGATCCGGCCTCGCTGACCTCAAAGCGCAGCCGCTCGGTATAGGGCGCGAGGCGCGTCGCCGGCGCCAGGTTCCTGGCCGCATCCGCCACCAGCCGGTCCCACAGCTGCTGCGAATAGCCCAGCCCCTGCGGGTCCGCCGGGAGCCGGACCCGGATGTAGCCTGCCTCCGACGACGGCCAGGCGATCCGGTGCCGCTGCAGCAGCCAGGTGAACGGGCGCTGCGCGTCCGTCAGCCGCTGCCCCGCCGGCCCCGCCGCCGCCTGCGGCTCCCCGAAGGCATCCGCCCTGATCCGCGACCAGCTCAGGAAGGGAAAGGCGGTGAAGGCCTCGTAGGCGTGAAGCCGCTCCAGCTCGCCCACCATCCGCTCCCGGAAGGCATCGAAGCGGGCCCGCGCCTCCGGATCCAGCCCCGACCGGAACGCCTCCCGCTCGGCCCGCGGCGCCTTGACCGCCATGTCCAGCCAGCCCCGCTCCTCCTCGTTGCGGGGCTCGTCCAGGATCAGGCCGTAGCCCGCCGCCAGCGCCTCCCGGCTGGCGCTGCGATAGCCGGACGTCAGCGCCCAGCGGCGCATCAGCTCCCCCACCGCCTCCACGTAGGCGGCCCGGTGCCCGGCCTCCCGCAGGGCCCGGACGAGGGGGACGAGCCCGGGGTCGAGGGTGGCCGCCTCCCGGAGATCCCGCACCCAGCCGCGCCCGGCCACGTCCGGCAGGGTCGCCGCCTCCTCCGACACCGGGACCGCCGCCGTGAAGCGCCGGAAGAAGCGGTTCACCGCCAGGTCGAAGGCCACGGCCTCGCTCCGGCTGCCGTCGGCGCGCTCGAACCAGCCGGAGCGCACCGGCCGGCTGTCCCCGTACGACGGAAGCGCTGCGGGCTGCGGGTCCAGGCCCTCCAGGGAGACGGCGCGGATGCCGGCCGCCTCCAGCGTGAGCAGCTCCCCCGCCTGGGAGACGCCGTCCTGGTTCCGGTCCCGCCAGACCCGCACCCTCCCGAAGAGCGGGTCATCCGCATCGAAGCGCCCGTTGCCGTCCGCATCCAGCACGGCCAGGGCCGCGAAGCCGTCCCGGGCCAGGGTGCCGTCGGGCAGCCGCATGCGGTTCCCGAAGAGCTCGCTCCCGTCGTCGATGCGCCCGTTGCCGTTGCGGTCCCACACCAGCAGGCCGTCGTCCGCCGCCGCCCAGGCGGTGCCGATGCGGATCCCGTCGCCCTCGTGATCGAAGAGCACTGGCTGCGGCCGGTCCAGCCCCACCAGCTCGATGCCGTCCCCGTCCAGGTCCAGCACCAAGGGATCCACCCAGATCTTCACGTGCAGCAACGGATCCGGATTGCGGCCGATGGCCTCGTTGAGCACGGCGATGCGATGCTGCTGCCACAGATACATCGCCAGCAGGCCACCCATCGTAAAGGGGGCCAGAGGCACCCCGGGGATCACGCTGCGCATCAGATACGGCTCCATCGCGTCCGGAACGAGCGGGATGGCGTCCACCAGCACCTTGCGCACACGCCCGACCTGCTCGCCCAGGCCTGCCACCGGATCGTCCACGGCGTTGATGTTGAGGATATGCGCATAGTCGCCGTTGGGGTCGAGCTTGTACGCAGGGAGAGCCTTTCTCACCGGCAGGGCATTGAAGACCACCGTGGGCAGGCCAAGCCTGGCCCCCACGATGGCCCCTCCGCCACCACCTAGCGAATGCCCGGTTACGTACATCCTTACCTTCGCACCGTGATCTCCTAGGTAAGCCCGTGCCATTTCGTCGACATCGCGAAGCGCCTTGTCTACTTGCGCAGCACGCTGGCCTCGCAGCAGGGCGATGCTGTCGTCGAGGTCGTTCACGGCGTCGGTGCCGCGCATGGTGAAGACCACGTCCAGGCTGCCGTCCGGATAGGTGCGCTCGAAGACCGTCAGGGTGAGGCCGGACTTCGGATCGTGGATGGTCTCCCTCCTGGTCCAGGTGGCCGGGGCGCCCCGGTCCTGGTAGCCCGCCTGGTTCAGGCGGGCGAACTCCCAGACGCTCACGGTCAGCCGCGTCCCTGTCATGATCCGCTCCTCCCTGAATGACCCACGACGACGACAACGGAATCAAGGCGAAAAGATGATGGATGCTCTCCCTCGAAGGAACCTCTATCAGGCGGCCTGCGCCCCTCAGCAACGCAGCCTCCCCACCACCTCCGCACCCCGCCGCAGGGCCTCGTGACCCACCCCACCCTCCGGCACCCGCCACAGCAGCACCCGCCGGTCCATGGTCCAGCCCCACAGCCCAGGCGCCTCCGAAAACAACGGCCGCGGCACACACCGCTTGTCGAAGGCCCACCTCACCACGCGGCCCGTGGCCGCTTCCACAAAGACCAAGTCCATCCCTCCACCGTCCACCACCATCCAACGCCCTCCAGGCATCCTCTCCAGCAGATCCGTGTGGTCCACGCCAGCACGATACCGCCCCGCCACCCGCAGGGACGGCACCTCCCACACCACCACGTCATAAGGCGGGGGCTCGCGCCTGGAGACCGCACGCTGCCTCTCCGGATCGTAGGCCCGCCGCTTCAAGGCCCATAGCCCCCGCGCCCCCATCAGGCCACCATCGGGCAAGAACGCCAACGTCGCGAAATCGGCCACGGG
>WFXX01000035.1 GCA_015490395.1 Gammaproteobacteria bacterium
AGGGGGTGTGGCCCTATCTATGGCTGGATGCCACGTACCTGAAGGCCCGCGAGACCACCCGCTCCCCGTCCCGGGCCTTCAGGTACGTGGCATCCAGCCATAGATAGGGCCACACCCCCTCCAGCGGCCGCTCCAGAAAGGCCCGCACCCGCTCGTCCAGCTCCCGGCACAGCCGCGAGACCTGGCTCTTGGACAGACCCGTCAGCCCCAGGGCCTGCACCAGGTCGTCCACCTTCCGGGTCGAGACCCCCGACACATAGGCCTGCTGCACCACGGCCACCAGCGCCTGCTCCGACAGCCGTCGCGGCTCCAGGAAGCTCGGGAAATAGCTCCCCTGGCGCAGCTTGGGAATGCGCAGCTCCAGCCGCCCCAGCCGGGTCTCCAGGGGCCGCGCCCGGTACCCGTTCCGCCAGGTGACCCGCTCCGGGCAACGCTCGTGCCGCCCCGCCCCCACCCGGGCCTCCACCTCCAGCTCCATCAGCCGCTCCAGGACCCAGGTCACCCCCTCCCGGAGCAGCGCCTCCAGATCCGCCTTCCCAAACAGCTCCTCCAGTGCCATCCTGTTCTCGGTCACCGCGGTCCCCTCCTCGTGGTTGGCCCAGCACCTACCATCGTACCGGGGACCGCGGTGACCCTTCGATCGCCTCCGCTTTTACACCACTTCCTGGGACACTAACCACCACCTGGGCCTGCACCCCTACCAACGGGAAGAGGTGGAGGTGTGGGCGGCCTACCAAGGCATGGTGCAGCTCAACGCCATCCTGGGAGACCGGGAGGCCTTGGCGCGTCACGAGCCGATCGAGCGCGTGCTGGAGGAGCCGGAGCGCTTCCAGGCGCTGGTGCAGTACCTGACCCGGGGCCGATGCATGCACGAGGGCGTGGACCTCGAACGGGCCTACGCTATGGTCTCCACCCTCTTTCCTGGTGAGGAGCGGGTGGAGACCGATCCTAGGCGGTTGCTGGAGTCCTGGCCCGGATGGAAGCTCGAGGCCTTCCACCGCTTGGTGGACCGCCGGGCCCAGGAGGCCTACGAGGACCTCGGCTACGACCTGGGTCCCCTCCGCCGGGTGCAGGTGGCCTCCGGCCCTGTTCGGTCCCGGACCGCGCCCGCACGCCCCCTGTTCTGCGCCACCGTGATGAAGTCGGGGACCTGGTTGCTGCGCCGGATGCTGGAGGAGCTGACGGGCCTGGAGGCCCTGGAGCCCCCAGTGCCGGAGGGGCGGCGACCTGACTACGAGGACGAGATGCTCATCGAGCTCCCGCCTGGCCGCTTCTACCTCTGGCACCAAGTGCTGAACGAGCGCAGCGCCTCCCTGCTTCAGGGCGCCCGCGCCCGGGCGGTGCTCCTGGTGCGCAACGTCTACGACCTGGCGGTGGCCATGTACCGCCACCTGACCGGCGACGTGGACGCGGCACACGGGCGGAGCGTGGGCGACAACGCCTTCCTGCGCGCCCTGGATCCGGAAGCGGCGTTGGCGCTGGTGATCGGCGGGTTTCGCGTGCCGGGGATGCGCTGGGACGGCCTGTGGCCTCACCTGCGGCAGATGGCCTCCTTTCCGGCATTACCTGGCCCAGGGAGGGGAGGGTTTGCTGCTGGGCTACGAGGAGCTGACAGGGAACCGGGCCGAGGCCGTACGCCGCCTGGCCGCCTACCTGGAGGTGCCCTGCAGCCAGGAGGTGTTGGAGAGGGTGCTGGCGCGCAGCGACAAGGAGTTCATGCGCCGGGAGGCGGAGCAGGAGGGATGCGCGGCGCACTTCACCCCGGAGGCCGAGCGGGAGGCGCTGCGGCGCCACCTGCGCCCCTGGCATGGCGCTATGATCGAGGGTCTGGTCCGGGAAGCCTTCGGCGCCTGGGAAGAGGCGGACGACGCGGCCCGCTGGGCCCGGTGGCTGTCCCCTCCGAGTTGGTTCCGGCAAGTAGAAGGGGGCTGACCGGCTCGGCCCCCCGCAGGTCCCATCAGGCCCGGAGGCGCCGGCGTTCCGTGGCACGCCAGTGCAGGCCATGGGCCACCACCGCCTCGGCCAGCAGCCAGTCCAGCTCGGTGTCGATGTCGATGGCCTCCACCGGGTCGGTGAGCAGGGGCGCCGCGCCCCGGGGGGCCAGGGTGCGGTGGCGGCGCAGCAGCTCGGCGCCCACGGCGTAGAGGGCGCCGCTGGGGGTGTACAGGGGCTCGGCACCGCTGCCCAGGGGCTGGAGGAAGGCGCCCCGCCCCCGGCCCTCCAGCCGGTACAGGTCCCGGGGCGAGCGGCCGGCGGGGCGCACCGCCAGCACCGCCCGGGCGCCCTGGGCCAGCAGGCGCAGGGCGCGCTGCACTGTCTCCGGGGAGCGGAAGGGGGAGGTGGGCTGGAGCAGCACCAGGTGGCGGGGCGGCGCCCCCCGGGCGGCCTCGTACCAGGCCAGGGCGTGCAGGGCCACGTCCACGCTGGAGGCCCGGTCGGTGGCCAGCCCCGCCGGCCGCAGGAAGGGCACCTGCAGCCCGTAGCGGCGGCCCTCGGCGGCCAGGTCGGCGTCGTCGGTGGAGAGCACCGCCTGGGCCGGGGGCACCCCGGCCGCGTGCAGGGCCAGGGCGGTCCAGCCCAGCAGGGGCACGCCGCCCAGAGGACGGCCGTTCTTGCCCGGCAGGCGCCGCGAGCCCCCCCGCGCGGGGACCAGGAACAGGGTCTCTTGCATCAGGGCGCTGGCGTTCACAGGGCCTCCACGAAGTGGGTGGCGAAGTCCTGGTGGGCCTGCTCGAACTGCTCGTGGCGGCCGATGTCGATCCAGTACTCGCGCAGCGGGAAGCCGGCCACCGGCTCGCCGTCGGCGAGCAGGGACTCGACGAGAGCCGGCATGTCGTAGAAGGTCTGCGGGGGGATGCGGTCCAACACCTCGGGCTCGAGGACGTAGATGCCGGCGTTGATGTGGTAGCGGTGCAGGGGCTTCTCCCGCAGGCGCCGCACCCGCAGCCCCTCCACCTCCACCACGCCGTAGGGGATCTGGTGGTGCTGCTCGCGCACGCAGAGGGTGGCCCGGGCCCCGGTGCGGCGGTGGAAGGCCAGCAGCCGCACGAAGTCCACCTTGGTGAGGATGTCCCCGTTCATCACGAAGAAGGGCTCGCGCGGGCGCTCGGGCAGGAGCGAGAGCGCGCCGGCGGTGCCCAGGGCCCGGGGCTCCTCCACGTAGCGGATCTCCACCCCCCAGCGGGCGCCGTCGCCGAAGTGCCGGCGGATCATCTCGCCGCGGTAGTTGATGCAGAGCACGAAGCGGCGGAAGCCGCAGGCGGCGAAGCCCTCCACGATGGTCTCCAGGATGGGCTTCTCGCCCACCCGCAGCAGGGGCTTGGGCCGGTCCTGGGTCAGGGGCCGCAGGCGCGTGCCCAGCCCCCCGGCCATGAGCACCACCAGGTTCTCGCGCTCGGGCTCGGGCGCCGGGACCAGCCCGGCCAGCCCCGCCACCCGACCCTCGGCATCCAGCAGGGGCAGGTGGCGCAGGCCGTGGCGGCGCAGCAGGCGCTGCCAGAGCTCGGGCGGCTCGCCCAGGAGGGCGGTGACGGGGTGGGGGTTCATGAAGGAGCGGGCAGGGCTGTCCATGCCCATCCCCCGCAGCAGGGCGCGGCGGATGTCGCCGTCGGTGACGGTGCCCTGGAGCCGCCGCTCGGTGTCCACCACCAGGGCGATCTGCAGCCCCGCCCCCTCCAGGGTCTCCATCACCTGGCGCAGGGAGGCCTCGGGGGCCACCAGGGCCCGCTCCCAGCGCCCGTCCAGCCGCCTCGCCGTCAGCTCTCCGTCGAGCATGGGCCGTCTTCCGCTTCCGGGGGAACCTCATGCAAGGGGCGGGCCGGTGGAGCGAGGAAACGCTTGTGGAGCAGCCGCTCCCGGGGGGGCAGGGCCTGGAGCACCGCCAGGATGCGCTCGGTGGCCCTCCCGTCCCCGTAGGGATTGGCCGCGCGCACCCGCCCCAGGGCCAGGGCCCGCTCCACCGCCGCCCGGATGGCCTCGCGCCGGGGCGGGCAGTGCAGCACCGAGGCCGCCCGGGGCCGGCCGCGCTGGCGCTCGCCCACGTCCACCGAGGGGGTGCCCAGGGAGGGGGCCTCGTAGAGGCCGCTGGAGGAGTTGCCCACCACGGCGTCGGCCAGGGCCATGAGGCCCAGATAGCGGCGCTGGCCCAGGGAGGGGCGGTAGAGCACGTGGGGGCGGCCGGCGGCGAAGGCCTCCAGGCGGCGGCTCAGGCGCAGTCCGGCCTCGTCGGCGTTGCTGCCGGTGAGGACGATGCCCACCTCCGGGCCCAGGCCCTCCAGGGCGGCCAGCAGCTCCTCCAGCTCCGCCTCCGCTGCCTCGGCGCGCACGGTGGGCGGGTGGAAGCTGACGAGCAGATTGCGGGGCCGCAGCCGCCAGGCCAGCTCCCGCTCCAGCTCCTCCCGGGAGGCCCGGGGGGCGCGGAGCGCCGCGTCCACGGCCAGGCTCCCCACCCGGTGCACCCGCCAGGGCTCCTCGCCCATCTGGAGCACCCGGGCCTCGGCCTCGGCGTGGGTGACGAAGTGCAGGTGGGCCAGCTTGGTCAGGGCGTGGCGCAGCCCGTCGTCCAGGGAGCCCTCGGTGAGGTCGCCGCCGGCCAGATGAGCCACGGGCATCCGCTGCAGGTAGGCGGCCTGGGCCGCGGCCAGGGCCTCGTAGCGGTCACCCAGGAGCACCACCACGTCGGGCCGCAGGCGGGCCAGGGCGCCGGCCAGGCCCAGGAGGGCCAGCCCCGCGGACTGGGCCACCGCGAGGGCGTCGTCCCCGGCCAGCAGGCAGGGGACCTCGGCGTCCGGCTCCAGGCCGTCGGCGCGGATCTCCTCCACCGTGCGGCCGAAGGCGGGGCTGAGGTGGGCTCCGGTGGCCACCAGCTGCAGGCGCAGCCCGGGGGTCCTGGCCACCGCTTGGAGCAGGGGCCGGAGCATCCCGTAGTCGGCCCGGGTGCCGGTGACCACGCAGACGCGCCGCTCAGCCACGGAGGGCCTCCGCCAGGCCGGGCCCGCTGGGCAGGCAGAGGAGCTCGCGGGCCGCGGCCTCGGTCACGGGCAGGGCGGCGCGGGGGCAGCGCCGGTACATGGGCAGCCGGTGCAGGGGCGTCCAGGCGGGGCGGGCCTCCAGGCCCGCCGCCCGGCAGCCGGCCAGCGCCTCCTCCAGCTCGCCGGGGGGCAGGCGCACCAGGTTCAGCCAGCGGTTCCAGCGCGTCCCGGCGGGGGCCTCTAGGAAGGCGGCCAGGCCCGCCAGGGCCTCCCGGTAGCGGGCGGCCAGGGCCTCCTTGCGGGCCAGCAGCTCGGGCAGGCGCCCCAGCTGGGCCCTGGCCAGGGCGGCGTTGAGGCCGGGCATGCGGTAGTTGAAGCCCACCGCGTCGTGCTCCAGGCGCCAGGGGTGAGGCCGGCGGGCGGTGGTGGCCAGGTGCCGGGCCCGCTCCAGCAGCTGTCTCTTATACACATCTGACGC
>WFXX01000036.1 GCA_015490395.1 Gammaproteobacteria bacterium
GCCCTCGGGCTGGCCCTCCTGGCCGCCCTCCTGGCCGCCGCACCCCCGGCCGGCGCCGCCGGCGCGGTGGTGGACGAGGGCCGGGAGGTCAGCATCGAGTACACCCTGAGCCTGGACGACGGCTCGGTGCCCTTCAGCAACGTGGGGCAGGCCCCCCTGACCTACGTGCAGGGCCGCGGCCAGATCCTCCCCGCCCTGGAGAAGGCCCTGGCGGGCATGAAGGCGGGCGAGACCCGGGAGGTGGTCCTCTCCCCCGAGGAGGGCTTCGGCCCGGTGGACCCCAAGGCCTTCGTGGCCGTGCCCAAGGAGCGCATCCCCGAGGAGGCCCGCAAGCCGGGCGCGGTGCTGGTGGCCCGGGACCCCCAGGGGCATCAGATCCCGGTGCGGGTCAAGGAGGTCAAGGGCGAGGAGGTGGTGCTGGACTACAACCATCCCCTGGCCGGCCAGCGCCTGCACTTCAAGGTGAAGGTGCTCTCGGTGAAGTGACCCGCCAAGGGATCGTCATATAGGATAGGGGCCGCCCCGCGGGGCGGCCCCTGTCCTTTCCGGAAGCCTTCCCGGGATCGCGCAGCGCGATGTCCGCACCGGTGCCGGTGGAGCGCCCCTTCCTGCAGCTGGCCCTGCTGGCGGTGCTCGCCGGCGCCCTGGGGGCGGCGGGGGCGGTGCTGTTCCGGGCCCTGGTGGCCCTGGCCCACAACCTCTTCTTCCTGGGCACCCTCTCCCTGGCCTACGACGCCAACCACCACACCCCGCCGGGACCTTGGGGCTGGGGAGTGGTCCTGGCCCCGGTGGTGGGAGGGCTCGGGGTGGTCTGGCTGGTGCGGCGCTTCGCCCCGGAGGCCCGCGGGCACGGGGTGCCGGAGGTGATGGACGCCATCCATCACCGGGGCGGGGCCATCCGCCCCCGGGTGGCCCTGGTCAAGGCCCTGGCCTCGGCCCTGAGCATCGGCTCCGGCGGGGCGGTGGGACGGGAGGGCCCCATCGTGCAGATCGCCTCCACCCTGGGCTCGGCCCTGGGGGGGCTGGCCCGCCTGCCCGCCTGGCAGCGGGTGACCCTGGTGGCCAGCGGGGCCGGGGCGGGCATCGCCGCCACCTTCAACACCCCCATCGGCGGGCTGCTCTTCGCCGTGGAGCTCATGCTCACCGAGGTCAGCCACCGCACCCTGGTGCCGGTGGCCCTGGCCTGCGGGACGGCCACCTATCTGGGGCGGCTGGCCTTCGGGGACTTCCCCGCCTTCCTGCTGCCCGAGGCGGCGACCCGCCCCGCCGAGCTGTTCGGCCCCGGGGTGCTAGCGGCCTGGACGGTGCTGGGGGTGCTGCTGGGGCTGGCCTCCCTGCTCTACATCCGGGCCATCTACTGGGCCGAGGACCGCTTCCAGGCCCTGCCCCTGGGCCCCTACGCCCGCCACGCCCTGGGGATGCTGGGGGTGGGGGCGGCCATGACGGCCCTCATGGCCGCGGGAGGACACTACTACATCCAGGGCATCGGCTACGCCACCATCCAGGACGTGCTCCTGGGGACGCTGACCTCCCCCGGCTTCCTGCTGCTGCTGTTCCTGCTCAAGCTGGCGGCCACCTCGGTGACCATCGGCTCCGGGGGCTCCGGCGGGATCTTCTCGCCCGCCCTCTTCCTGGGGGCCACCCTGGGCGGGGCCTACGCCCTGGCCCTGAACCAGCTCGTGGGCCTCGAGCTGGACGTGGCCACCACGGCCATGATCGGCATGGCCGGCCTGGTGGCCGGTGCCACCGGAGCGGCGGTCACGGCCCTGGTGATGGTCTTCGAGATGACCCGGGACTACAACGTGATCATGCCGGCCCTCATCGCCGCGTCCCTGGCCTACGGGGTGCGGCGGCACCTCCTGCCGGAGAGCATCTACACGCTGAAGCTGATGCGGCGGGGCTCCCGCCTCCCCGAGGGGCTGCACACCAACACCCACCTGGCCCACCCGGTGCGCGAGCTCCTGGGGGTGCCCGTGGCCGCCTGCGCCGCGGACGACCCCCGTCCCCTGGGCGAGGTGCTGGGCCGCCGCGGCCGCCTGCCCCACCTGCTGGGGGTGCGGCAGGGGCGGGTGGCGGTGGTGGCCAACGCCGCCGCCCTGCGCCGCGCGGACCCGGCCTTGCCCGTGCGGGAGGCGCTGGCCCGGCACGGGCACCGGCGCTTCCTGGTGGCTAGCCCGGACGAGCCGGTCCTGGAGCTGTTCCTGCGCCTGCGCCAAGGCCCTCCGGTGGCGGTGGTGGTGGCCGGCGGCGCGGATCCGGAGGCGGTGCCACCGGACCGGGTGCTGGGGGTGGTGAGCTGGGAGATGGTGGCCGAGGCGGCGCGCCTCCCGGAGCCCCTCTGCCGCCGGGTGCAGACTCTCGAGGCGCCGGGGACCAGAGGCTGACCCGGTTCCTGCCGCCGCGCTTGCTCCGGTAGAGGGCCTGGTCGGCCCGCTCCAGGAGCGCCTCCGGGGAGCGGGCGTGCTCGGGGCAGCCGGCCACCCCCACGCTGATGCGCAGGCGCACCCGCTGGCCCTCCAGCGTCAGCTCCCGTTGGGCCACCGCCCGGCGCAGGCGCTCGGCCACCACCAGGGCCTGCTCCGCGGGCGTGGCAGGCAGCAGCAGGGCGAACTCGTCCCCGCCGAAGCGGGCCAGGAGATCGGCGCGGCGCAGCTGCCCCGCCAGGACCCGGGCCAGCTCCACGATGTAGCGGTTGCCCGCGGCATGCCCCAGGCGGTCGTTCACCCCCTTCAGCCCGTCGGCGTCCACCATCAGCAGGCTGAAAGGCTGGCCGTAACGGGCCTGGCGGGCGCACTCGCGGCGCAAGGCGGTGAGAAAGGCCCGGAAGTTGGGCAGCCCGGTCAGGGCGTCCGTCTCGGACAGGGCCTGCAGGCGCCGGCGGGCTGCGTGCAAGTGCTCGGCCAGCTGGGCGGTGAGATAGATGGCCAGGAGAAAGGGGGCGAAGGTCACGAAGAGCCGGACCCAGACCTCCTGCCCCAGGGCCACGCCCCGCTCGCGGAAGAGGAGGTAAAGATAGACCACAGCCACCAGGGCCAGCTCCATGAGGGCCACCCGCCGGCCCAGGGTCAGGGCGGCGGCCACCAGCACCACCAGGTACAGCCCCAGGAGGGGGCTGTCGGCCCCCCCGCTGTGCCAGACCAGCCAGGTCACGAAGGCCAGCATGGCCCAGGTCTCCAGAGCCAGATGCCAGGCCCCCGGATGACGGGTCCCGGCCCGGTAGCGGAAGACCAGGGTGAAGGCCCCGTAGACGGCCAAGCCCAGGCCCACGGAGGGTCGGGCCTGGAGGGACTCCGCGGCCCCGGGAGCCAGGTAGTACCAGATCCCCAGTACCAGCAGCAGCCACTGCAGCTCCGCCAGGCTGCGCCCGAAGCGCTGCAGCTCTTCCTGCCCCAGAGCAGCCTTTGCCCACCGCCCGCTTCCGAGCTTTCCGCCGCCAGACATCCCGGCCTCCCCCGGGTCCTCCCGTGGCCTGCCTCGCTGTCCGCGCTCTCCCCCAGGGGGGCGGCTGCCTGCTCTGGCCACTGTAACGTCCGGCCCCTCGCGGCGCTGAAGGGCCCCGAGGGCCGCGCCCGGTACTACCGCCTTGTGGGCGCAGGGGGGCTGTGCTTAGATGGACAGCATGGCCACGGACGCGCACCGCCCGCTCGGGGGAGGGGGCTCGCCCGCCTGCCCTGAGGTGCCTTGCCCGGCCCACCCCAGGCGCCGGCGCCAGCCGCTGCCCTGGCAGCGCCCCAAGCCCCCCGAGGAGGACCCCGA
>WFXX01000037.1 GCA_015490395.1 Gammaproteobacteria bacterium
CTCCAGCACGGGCATCAGCCACTCGAAGCAGCTGTGGCACTCCACGGTGATGTGGAGGCGCCTGGCCCGGGGCGAGGGCGGGCGCCTCCACATCACCGTGGAGTGCCACAGCTGCTTCGAGTGGCTGATGCCCGTGCTGGAGGCCCTGCGGGAACGGCCGCCCGCCGTGGAGCTGGACCTCTCCCCCGGCGAGGCCTTCGACCCCCTGCCCCGGCTGCGGCGGGGGGAGGTGGACCTGGTGCTGACCTCCGACCCCCCCGAGGGCGAGGCGGGCCGGGGCCTCGCCGCCCTGCCCCTGTTCCGCTACCAGGCCCTCCTGGCCATGGCCCCCGGCCACCCCCTGGCGGGCAAGGCCTGGGTCGCTCCCGCCGACCTGGCCGGGGAGACCCTGCTGGTCTACCCGGTGCCCCGGGAGCGGCTGGACGTCTTCCGGCGCTTCCTGGAGCCGGCGGGGGTGGAGCCGGCCCGGGTCAGGCCGGTGGGGCTGACGGTGCTCATGCTCCAGCTCGCCGCCAGCGGCCGGGGGGTGTGCGCCCTGCCCGCCTGGGCCTTGGCCGACTATCTGGCCCGGGGGCACGTGACCGCCCGGCCCCTGGGCCCCGAGGGCCTCTGGGGGATGCTGCACGCCGTGGTGCGCGCCGGCGAGGAGGGCCTGCCGGGGGTGGAGGCCTTCGTGGGGTTGGCCCGGGAGCTGGTCCCCCGCACCGCCGGGGGCGCTCAGCTCGAGGCGCGCAGCAAGGGAACCTCGTAGGGAAGGAAGGACGGATCGGCGGTGACGAGGGTCAGGCGCTCGGTGCGCGCCTGGGCCACCAGGATGCGGTCGAAGGGGTCCCGATGGTGAAGGGGCAGCGCCTCTAGCGCCAGCACGTGCGGCAGCTCCACGGGCAGGGCCTGGATGCCGTCCTCCAGCAGCGCCTCCGGCACATGGCGCTCCCAGGGAGCTGGCAGGCGCAATTTCCCGATGGCGGCCTTGATGGCTATCTCCCAGACGCTGGCCACGGACAGCCAGAGGGGGCTGGCTGCATCCTCCATCACCGCCAAGGTCCGTCTCCCGAGCCGCTCCGGGGCCGAGCGCCACCAGAGCCATACGTGGGTGTCGATCAGGAATCCCCGCTCCAACGCTCGAACGCCTCCATGAGCTCGTCGGGGAGGGTGTCGAAGTCCTCGGCGATCCAGATCTTGCCTCGATCGCGTCCAGGGCGCCGCCGTCTGCGTGTCTGCGGCTCGGTCACGGGGACCAGCCGGGCTATGGGCCGTCCGGCCCGGGCAATGAGCACCTCCTCGCCCTGTTCCACGCGGGCCAGGAGGCGCGAGAGATGGGTTTTGGCTTCGTGGACGTTTACTGTCGTCATGGCGTGACTAGACTAGCACGCACATTGACTTAGTCAAGACGGGCGCTCGATCCCAGCCGTCAGTGCCCCCTGCCGTGAGCGCCACGAGGCCGTCCAGCTTTCCTCATGGTGGCGACCGAATAGCGATTTTCTTCTTGCAGCCCCTTGCGGCTCTTCCTCCAGGCGCCTAATCTTGTGGTCGCCGCGCGCCTCGACCACAATATGTTGTGCACAACCCGGTGCGCAGCCTGTGGACAAGCTTGGGACGGCCTGTGCGCGGGCGCCTGCTCCGGGGGAGCCCGGGGGCGTCCGGGAGGGGCCTTCCCGGGGGCGGCGGCCGGATCTGGACCCACCCAGGAGAGCCAAGGGAGCAGGGGAGAGGCCATGCGCACTGAGACCGCCGATGCCGTCGTGGAGCACGCCGTCACCATCCACCCGCCGGTGCACGCCGACGCCCCGCCCGAGGGGGCGCCGCGGGCCCGCTACCAGGTCATCCGCCGCAACGGCAAGCTGACCGCCTTCGACGCCACCAAGATCCAGGTGGCCATGACCAAGGCCTTCCTGGCGGTGGAGGGGGGCACGGCGGCCGCCAGCCGCCGGGTGCACGAGACCGTGGAGGCGCTTACCCGGGAGGTGGTCTCGGCCCTCACCCGCCGCCGGCCGGAGGGCGGCACCTTCCACATCGAGGACATCCAGGACCAGGTGGAGCTGGCCCTGATGCGGGCCGGCCACCACAAGGTGGCCCGGGCCTACGTCCTCTACCGGGAGGAGCGGGCCCGGGAGCGGGCGGCCCGGGCCGCCGCCCGGGAAGGCGGTCCCCGGGAGGAGGCCCGCCTGCACTGGGTGCGGGCCGATGGGGCCCGCCTGCCCCTGGACGAGGCGGCCCTCATCGCCCGTCTGGAAGAGGCCTGCCGGGGCCTAGAGGGGGTGGACGCGGCCCGCATCGCCCGCGAGGCCATGAAGGGCCTCTACGACGGCATCGGCGAGGACGAGCTGGACCAGGCCCTGCTGCTGGCCGCCCGGGGGCTCATCGAGCAGGATCCGGACCACGACTTCGCCGCCGCCCGCCTGCTCCTGGCCCGCCTGCGCCGGGAGGCCTGCACCTTCCTCAGGCTGGCGCCCCCCGCCGACGGGGCCGCCATGGCCGCCCTCTATCCGGACTATTTCGCCGCCTTCGTGCGCCGGGGCATCGAGCTGGAGCTCCTGGACCCGCGCCTGGCCGAGTTCGACCTGGAGGCCCTGGGCCGGGCCCTGCGCCCGGAGCGGGACCTGGGCTTCCGCTACCTGGGCTTGCAGACCCTCTACGACCGCTACTTCCAGCGCTGGGACGGGACCCGCTTCGAGCTGCCCCAGGCCTTCTTCATGCGCGTGGCCATGGGCCTGGCCCTGAACGAGGTGGACCGCGAGGCCCGGGCGGTGGAGTTCTACGAGCTGCTCTCGAGCTTCGACTTCATGAGCTCCACCCCTACCCTGTTCAACGCCGGCACCACCCGCCCGCAGCTCTCCAGCTGCTACCTGACCACGGTGGCCGATGATCTGGACGGCATCTTCACCGCCATCCGCCACAACGCCCTGCTGTCCAAATACGCCGGCGGCCTCGGCAACGACTGGACCCGGGTGCGGGGCATGGGGGCCCACATCAAGGGCACCAACGGCACCAGCCAGGGGGTGATCCCCTTCCTCAAGGTGGCCAACGACACCGCCGTGGCCGTCAACCAGGGCGGGCGGCGCAAGGGCGCGGTGTGCGCCTACCTGGAGGTCTGGCACATCGACTTTGAGGACTTCCTGGAGCTGCGCAAGAACACCGGCGACGAGCGCCGCCGCACCCACGACATGAACACCGCCGCCTGGGTGCCGGACCTGTTCATGAAGCGGGTGGCCGAGGACGGCGAGTGGAGCCTGTTCTCGCCCGACGAGGTGCCCGACCTGCACGAGAAATATGGCCGCGCCTTCGAGGAGGCCTACCGGCGCTACGAGGAGCGGGCCCTGCGCGGGGAGCTGCGGGTGCACAGGCGGGTCAAGGCCGTGGACCTGTGGCGGCGCCTGCTCACCATGCTCTTCGAGACCGGGCACCCCTGGATCACCTTCAAGGACCCCTGCAACCTGCGCTACACCAACCAGCACGTGGGCACCGTGCACTCCTCCAACCTGTGCACGGAGATCACCCTGCACACCTCCGACGAGGAGATCGCCGTCTGCAACCTGGGCTCGGTGAACCTGGCCCGCCACGTCGCCGACGGTGGCCTGGACCTGGAGAAGCTGCGCCGCACCGTACGCACGGCCATGCGCATGCTGGACAACGTCATCGACATCAACTACTACGCCGTGCCCCACGCGCGCCGCTCCAACCTGCGCCACCGCCCGGTGGGCCTGGGCATCATGGGCTTCCAGGACCTGCTGCACCTGATGGGCGTGCCCTATGCCTCCGAGGAGGCGGTGGAGCTGGCCGACCGCAGCATGGAGGCGGTGAGCTACTTCGCCATCGAGGCCTCGGCCGATCTCGCCCTGGAGCGGGGGCGCTATCCGAGCTACGAGGGCTCCCTCTGGAGCCGGGGGATCCTGCCCATCGACTCCCTGGACCGCCTGGCCGAGGAGCGCGGCGGCTTCCTGGAGGTGGACCGCTCCGCCACCCTGGACTGGGACGCCCTGCGGGAGAAGGTGCGCGCCCAGGGCATGCGCAACTCCAACTGCCTGGCCATCGCCCCCACGGCCACCATCGCCAACATCTGCGGGGTCTCGCCCAGCATCGAGCCCACCTTCCAGAACCTCTACGTCAAGTCCAACCTCTCGGGCGAGTTCACCGTGGTCAACCCCCACCTGGTGCGCGAGCTCAAGGCCCGCGGCCTGTGGGACGAGGTCATGGTCCACGACCTCAAGTACTACGACGGCTCCGTGGCCCCCATCCAGCGCATCCCCGAGGAGCTCAAGGCCCTCTACGCCACGGCCTTCGAGATCGACCCGCGCTGGCTGGTGGAGGCCGCCGCCCGCCGGCAGAAGTGGATCGACCAGTCCCAGAGCCTGAACCTGTACCTGGCCGAGCCGTCCGGCAGGAAGCTGGACGCCCTCTACAAGCTGGCCTGGGTGCGCGGCCTCAAGACCACCTATTACCTGCGCACCCGGGCGGCCACCGGCGTGGAGAAGGTGGCCGTGCGCGAGGAGGCCGCCCCGGCCGCCGAGGGTGCCGTCTGCGGCCTGGATGGCGAGTGCGAGGCCTGCCAGTAACGGTCAAGGAGAGGCAAAGCGAGCGCCTGAAAGGAGGAGAGGAAGCGATGCTGAACTGGGACGACCCCCTGGCCGCCTTCACCACCCGGCCCCGTCCCGTCCCGCCGCGCCCAGAGGGCGCGGCGGCGCCGGAGGCCGGCCCCGCAGCCCCTACCCCGGGGCCCTCGCGCATCGGGGGGCGGGAGGCGCTGCCGCCTGCGGCCGAGCCGGTGCGGGTGGAGGACAAGCGGGCGGTGAACGGGCTGGCCGATATCAACCAGCTCGCTCCCTTCCGCTATCCCTGGGCCTGGCAGTTCTTCCTGAACGCCAACAAGAACCACTGGACGCCCCTGGACATCAACATGCTCCAGGACGTCCACGACCACAAGCACCGCCTCACCGCCGAGGAGCGGCACCTCTATGAGAACGTGCTGGCCTATCTGACCACCGCCGACGTGCTGGCCATGCGCAACGTGGGCCTGGCGGTGATGGAGAAGATGACCGCCCCGGAGCTGCAGATCTACCAGGCCCGGCAGGTCTACGAGGAGGCCCTGCACACCTGGACCTACCAGCACTGCATCGAGACCATCGGCCTGGACCAGGGCGAGGTCTACAACCGCTACCGGGTGGTGCCCGAGATCCACGCCAAGGTGCGCATCGCCTCCCGCCGCCTGGAGGCGGCCCTGGACCCGGGCCTGGACCTGCGCGACCGGGAGGCCCTGCACACCTTCCTGCTCTCCTACCTGTTCTTCGCCGCGGTCTTCGAGGGCTGCTGGTTCTACAACGGCTTCTCGCCCATCTTCGCCCTGCAGCGCCGGGGCCTGATGCGCGGCACGGGGGAGCAGCTGCAGTACATCATGCGCGACGAGGTGATGCACTGCGCCTTCGGCCTGCGCGTGGTGCGCACCATCATGGAGGAGGAGGCCATCCGGCCCGATCCGCGCGCCGTGGCCGAGATGTGGGCGGAGGCCGAGGCCGCCGAGAGCGCCTACGCCCGCTACATCTGCCCCGAGCCCATCTTGGGCTACTCGGCCGAGGACCACATCGAGCAGTTCCGCTTCGTGGCCAACCGCAGGGCCAAGCGGGTGGGCCTGCCCGAGCCCTTTCCCGGGGCCCGCTGTGCCCTGCCCTGGCTGGACGAGCAAGCCAACATCCGCAAGGAGAAGAACTTCTTCGAGACCCGGGTCATCGAGTACCAGAGCGGCGCCGCCCTCTCCTGGGACTGAAGGGAGATCGAGGCAGGACCCGCCCCGTCGCGGCTCGCTGTTGCAGGCGTCCCGGCCGTCGCATAGGCTTGTGTCAGCGAGTCCGACGCTTTGAGGGGAGGAGGATGACGGCATGCGTCATGCCTGTGGCGAGGTGTGCCGCGTCGGCGCCTTGGTCTTGATGACACTGCTCTTGGTCGCCTGCGGCGATGGCGGCGGCGGCAGCGTCGGCATGGGCGGCACCGGTGGGGCCTCGGGGGGC
>WFXX01000038.1 GCA_015490395.1 Gammaproteobacteria bacterium
CATCCTGGGCCCCCTCAACGAGGCCCAGCGCGAGGCGGTCACCGCACCCGCCGGGCCGGTGCTGGTGGTGGCGGGGGCTGGCTCGGGCAAGACCCGGGTGCTGGTGCACCGCATCGCCTGGCTGGTGGAGGTGGAGGGGGTCTCGCCCTTCGGTATCCTGGCGGTGACCTTCACCAACAAGGCCGCCGGGGAGATGCGCGAGCGGGTGGAGCGCCTCCTGGGGGTGCCCGCCCGAGGGATGTGGGTGGGCACCTTCCACGGCCTGGCCCACCGCCTCCTGCGGGCCCACTGGCGCGAGGCCGGCCTGCGGGAGGGCTTCCAGATCCTGGACGCCGACGACCAGCTGCGCCTCATCCGCCGGGTGCTGCGGGCCCTGGAGCTGGACGAGGCCCGCTGGCCGCCCCGGCAGGTGGCCTGGTTCATCAACGGCTGCAAGGACGAGGGCCTGCGCCCCGAGCGCCTGCCGGAGGGGGAGGACCCGGCCCGGCGGCAGCTGCGGCGCATCTACCAGGCCTACGAGGAGGCCTGCGCCCGCTCCGGCTTGGTGGACTTCGCCGAGCTGCTGCTGCGCTCCCTGGAGCTGCTCCAGGGCCGCCCTGAGCTGCTGGGGCACTACCGGGAGCGCTTCCGCCATCTCCTAGTGGACGAGTTCCAGGACACCAACGCCATCCAGTACGCCTGGCTGCGCCTGCTGGCCGGCGAGGGCGGGCGGGTCTTCGCCGTGGGCGACGACGACCAGGCCATCTACGGCTGGCGAGGGGCGCGCCTCGAGAACATCCACTGCTTCGCCCGGGACTTCCCGGGCACCCGGGTGCTGCGCCTGGAGCAGAACTACCGCTCCACGGGCATCATCCTGGAGGCGGCCAACGCCCTCATCGCCCACAACCCCGAGCGCCTGGGCAAGGAGCTGTGGACCGCCGGGGAGCGGGGCGAGCCCCTGGAGCTCTACGCCGCCTTCAACGAGCTGGACGAGGCCCGCTACGTGGTGGAGCGCATCCGCCGCTGGATCGAGGAGGGCGGGGCCCGGCGGGAGGTGGCCGTGCTCTACCGCTCCAACGCCCAGTCCCGGGTGCTGGAGGAGGCCCTGGTCGGCGCCGGCATCCCCTACCGGGTCTACGGGGGCCTGCGCTTCTTCGAGCGGGCCGAGATCAAGGATGCCCTGGCCTACCTGCGGCTGCTGCGGAACGAGGCCGACGACGCCTCCTTCGAGCGGGTGGTCAACACCCCGCCCCGGGGCATCGGCGAGCGCACCCTGGAGGCGGTGCGCCGCCTGGCCCGCGAGCGCGGCCTGCCCCTGGCCGCCGCCGCCCGGGAGGCGGCGGGCTCGGGGGCGGTCCCGCCCCGGGCGGCCGCCGCCCTGCGGGGCTTCCTGGCCCTGCTGGAGGCGCTGCGGCGGGAGGCCGCCGGCCTGGACCTGGCCGGGCAGGTCACCCTGGCCGTGGAGCGCAGCGGCCTCAAGGAGCACCACGGCCGGGAGCGGGGCGAGCGGGGCCAGGCCCGGGTGGAGAACCTCCAGGAGCTGGCCAGCGCCGCCCGCCAGTTCGAGGAGGAGCTGGAGGAGGGGGAGGAGCCCCTGGCGGCCTTCCTGGCCCACGCCGCCCTGGAGGCCGGCGAGGGGCAGGGGGAGGCCTGGGAGGACTGCGTGCAGCTCATGACCCTGCACGCGGCCAAGGGCCTGGAGTTCCCCCTGGTGATCCTCACCGGCCTGGAGGAGGGCCTCTTCCCCCATCAGCTGGCCCTGGAGGAGCCGGGGCGCCTGGAGGAGGAGCGGCGCCTGTGCTACGTGGGCCTGACCCGGGCCCGGCGCCACCTGGTCCTGACCTACGCCGAGAGCCGCCGCCTGCGGGGCTCGGAGACCCTCACCCGCCCCTCCCGCTTCCTGGGCGAGATCCCCGCCGAGCTGATCCGGGAGGTCCGCCCCCGGGCCGCCGTGCGCCCCACCCTGGCGGCCCGGGCCGCCAGCCGGCGCCTGGCCCCCGAGGACGGCCCCGCCGGCCTGCGCCTGGGCCAGCGGGTGCGGCACGAGACCTTCGGCGAGGGCGTGGTGCTGGGCTACGAGGGGGGCGGCCCCCACGCCCGGGTGGAGGTGCGCTTCGAGCAGGCCGGCACCAAGTGGCTCATGCTGGCCTACGCCAAGCTGGAGGCCGTGGCCGACCCGGGCTGAGCGAGGCCGCCCCCGCGCGCCTCAGTGCAGGGTCACGTCCACGAAGCGCTCCCGAGGCAGCTCGTCCTGGGGCGGGCCCAAGAAGTGCCCCTCGGCGAAGTCCACGCCTAGGTCCCGCACCAGGGCCAGGGTCTCCCGGGACTCCACCATGGCCGCCACCGTGGTGCGCCCCAGGGCATGGGCCACCTGGTTCATGGAGCGCACCACCGACTGGTTCACCACCGACTGAGCCAGCCCCTGGATGTAGGCTCCGGAGATCTTCAGCTTGTCCGCGGGCAGGCGCTGCAGGTAGGCGAAGGAGCCGAAGCCGGAGCCGAAGTGGTCCAGGGCCAGCTGCGCGCCCAGGTCCTTCAGGGCCTGGGCGAAGGCGGTGGCCGCGGGCAGGTCCGCCACCGCCGCCGTCTCGGCGATCTCGAAGGTCAGCACCGAGGCCTCCAGGCCCGCCTCCCGGAGGCGCTCGCGCAGCAGGGCCAGCAGCTCCGGATCCCCCAGGGACTGGGGGGTGAGGTTGATGGAGAAGCGCACCGGGTGCCCGGCCTGGCGCAGGGAGGCCAGGGCCTCCACGGCCCGCGCCACCACCAGCCGGTCCAGCTCCCGGGCCAAGCCCAGGCGCTCCACCGTGGGCAGGAAGCCTCCGGGGCTGATGACCCGCCCCTCCTCGTCCTCCAGGCGGGCCAGCACCTCGTAGTCGTAGACCCCACCGGTGTTCACCGAGACAATGGGCTGGTAGAGCAGCCGCAGCCGCCCGGCCTCCAGCAGGGCGCGCACCCGCTCGCCCCACCGGGCTCCCTCGAGCCGCTCCGGGCCCTGCCCGGGGGGGACCTCCCGTCCTTGCCCGGCATCCAGCACCACCTGGTTGCGCCCCAGGGTCTTGGCCCGGGCGCAGGCCCGCTCCGCCCGCTCCAGGCAAGCCTCGGCCCCCTCCCCGTGCCGATGGACCAGGGCCACCCCGATGGAGCAGGTCAGCTCGTAGACGTTGCCTCCCTCCAGGAAGCGGTGCTCCCCGAAGCGGGCCCGCAGGTTGTCGGCCACCCGCAGGGCCGCCTGCTGGTCCACGTTGTAGAGCAGCACGGTGAACTCGTCCCCGCCGAAACGGGCCAGGAGGTCGCCCTCGCGGGTGTGGTCCCGCAGCACCCGGGCCGCCTCCTGGATGAGGCGGTCGCCCGCGGCGTGCCCCAGGGTATCGTTGACGAACTTGAGCTGGTCCAGATCCACGTAGAGCAGCGCCCCGCCGGCCGCGCCCCGGGAGACCCGGGCCACCAGCCGCTCCAGCTCCTGGAGGAAATAATGGCGGTTGAGCAGGCCGGTGAGGGCATCGTGGGAGGCCCGATAGGCCAGCTCCGCCTCCCGGCGCTTGCGCTCGCTGATGTCCTCCACCTGCAGCACCTGCTCCCCGGGCCCTGCGCCCTCCAGGGCCGCGGCGCGCACCAGCACCGGAAAGCGGCCGCCGTCGGGCCGCCGGGCCTCGGTCTCCAGCTCCTCCCCCGGGCCCTGGCGTCCGGGCCCGGGGCCGAGCCCGGGGATGAACTCCGCCAGGGAGCGCCCTAGAAGCTCTTCCCGGCCCAGCAGCCGGCGGGCCGCCCGGTTGGCGTAGCGGACCGTGCCGGTGGCGTCCACCGCCAGCAGGGCCGCCGGAGCGGCCTCGGCCGCCCGACAGGCCACCGCGGCCTCTCCGACCCCCTGCGCCCCGGGCGGGAGCCCCGCGGAGGGAGCAGCCCCGGCGGCGGCAGGGCCCCCTCCCCCTGCCGCCGCAGAGGCCGGGAACCCCGAGGCGACCTGCCGCCCCGTGGCTGACGACCGCGGGCGGGATCCCTGGAGCCGCAGCCCCAGCCAGGCGCTCAGCCCCACCAGGGCCGCCGAGGTCAGCCACAGGGCCCGGGGCGGGGGGGCCTGACCGTGTCCGGCCAAGGCCAGGGGCACCATCCCGCCC
>WFXX01000039.1 GCA_015490395.1 Gammaproteobacteria bacterium
AGAAGAAGGGGAGGCCTCCTTGCCCCTCCCCCCGAAAGGAGGGGAAGCTTTTGAGGCAAGGGTGAACGCCCGGCTAGGGCAGATCGACGCAGGCCAGCCAAGGGCTGCGACGGAAGCGCGGGTCCTGGACGCACACCCAACGCACCCGCTCCGGACGCAAGCCGCTAGCTACCCCTCCGAGCTCCTCGTGGCGCCGGAAGGCCGCCAGGGGGACCGAGGCGGTGCCATCTTCGCCAAAACGGACCACCGCTTGGGAAGCGGCCCAGAAGGCCACCCGGGTGAACCACCCGGGGTGGTGCCGCTGGCTCTGGCGCGGCTCTTGGATCCCGAGCGGCGCAAATCGATGCGGCCAACGCTTGCGGGCCCGCTCCAGCCCTAGACGGGCAGCGGCACGCTCCTCCACCTCGCGCGCCACCTGCGCCTTGCCCGCAACGCGCGCCGGATGGTCCGCGGGGGCTCGACCCACGATGGGGCGGGAGGCTACGCGCACGAGATAACGCCGACCTGGGACGACGCCCGGGAGGCGCAGGTGGAGCCAGCCGCCCTCGCGGCGCGCCCGCAACGGCCCCCACTCCCATCCATCTTGATCGACGTGCTCCCGGGGACGCACGCGGCGCTCCCAGGCGAGGGTCTGGGTGAACCAGGGCCGCACCCAACGCCAACCCACCGCCTCGGCAAAGGCCCGGTACCGCTCCGCAAGCGTCGACCATGGCGCGTAATGATACAGAAGCGGGAGGGCCTGGATCACGCGGTCGTGGCGCTGCGGCGAGATCGTCCACGGTGCCGAGCCGAGCCACGCATTGGGCATGGCGGTGTGCCGGTTGATCATGGCGAGACGTGGATAGAACACCACGTGATGGGCGAAGTAGTCGGCCTGGGCCCAGAGCGCGTCGAGGATGAGGGGATCGCGGTAGGTCTTCCAGGCCTCGTGGAAGGCCAGAGGACCCTGCGCCTCCATCCAGGTCTTGGCCCGGCTTTCCCAGATCATCCGCCCAGTGACCGGATCCTTGACGCCGCGCCGCCAATCAGAGTTGGGGATGCGGGTGAGCTGGCCGCGGCGGTGCCGGAGCACCAAGAGGGCCCGCCGCAGCTGCCACCGAGCAAAAAGATCGAAGACAGGGCTGCCTGTGGCATGGTAGCCGGCGAGCGTGGTGTAGAGCATCCACGTATAGACGCGCGCGTAGTGGCCACGCCAGAGCGCCTCCGGGTCGCGCTCAAAGAGCGTGGTGTCGCTGAGCGGTCGGGTGCGGCCACGGAAGAGGTGGCGATGCTGGTAGTAGACCGCACCGTTGACAAAGCCGTGGATGGCATCTAGGGCCCGCAGCTCGCCAGTAAGATACCAGTACTCGAAGAGCCTGAAGAAGGCGTAGTGCTCGTGGTCGGGGAGCACCTTGTAGCCGTTGAGGTAGCTCCAGCCCCCTTCGGGCTGCTCCCGGACCTTTCCCCCCCAGCGGGCGGTGCGGGTTCTGCCGCTGCGCCATAGGAGAAAGTCCTTGGGGCCGAAGCCGGCTAGATCGCCCCAGGCAGCTATCTGGCGGTCCAGCTCCCGAAGGGCGGCCTCGGTAAGGGCTTCGAGCCGCAGGACGTTGCCCTCATAGATCCAGCCAGGGTTATGCGCGATGGCCCAGCGGCTCAACACCCGCTGCCTCTCCAGCTCCGTGAGGCTGCCCGTGCGGATGAATGACAGCCACGCGGAGTTGAGGCTTTCGTGATGCCCGCCGGAGTTGTAGTTGCCCTGACGGCCGTGCTGCCGGTAGCCGACCCGCTTCGGGCGCCAGTGCCGGTGGCCATCCCCCCGCCGCCTCGGACGCGCCGGATCCGGAGCGAGCTCGAAGTACCACGCTTCGGTATGGCTGTACCAGGCCGGCGGCGCCCATGCGAAGAGCGGATACTCGAAGGCCTCGGCGAGGTCCGCTGCCTGCCCAGGCTCCGGCATGGTCCGGCCGAAGGCCAGCAGCACGTCGTGGATGCTGCGCTCGCCCAGATCCAGGTCATAGGGCAGGCCCTTGGGCCGCGCATGCACCTGGATGACAAGCCGGCCAGCCCCGTCCACCGCGAGGGCGCGGGGCGCGAGCTCCCAGAAATAACGCATGGCAACGGTCACGGCCCCGCCTCCGGCAGCTGCGGCTAGCCACCGCGCCCGGCCGCCTGCGGCCAGCTCGCGGCCGGGGCCATCGCCGCGGATGTGCAGTACCTGAAAGCCACCCGGGCGGGCGTGTTCCCGGCGGCCCTTGCCGTCGCGCCCCCTGCGCTGGTGCAGGCGCAGCACCTCCCGAGGCCCTAGCGAAGTGGCGGCCTGCACGAGCTCCCCGCCCTGCCAGCCGCCCGCGGCAGCGCGCACCCCCTGCCCCGCTGCCTCGAGCCGCCAGCGCAAGCCGGCCTCCACGAAGGGGTGCACCGCCTGGGGCCGCTCACGGCCGGAGTTCTCAATGTCGTACTGGACCAGGATCCAGGGCTTGCCCGCATAGAGGTGGAGCCTCGCCGTCCAGCGGTAGAGGCCGCCCTCAAGCACCCCGTCGCCGGGCTCGGCCGGCCGAAAGGCCCCATGCAGCCGGACCACGAGGTGGAGCGGCCCGCGGCGCTCCACCTTCAGCTGCGTGGGGGGGCCGGCCCGGTACTCGGCCTCGCGCAGCCGCAGGGGATAACGGCTGCGCTCCTTCTCCCAGCCGGCCGGGTTCCAGCTCTTGCCGCGGAAGCGCTCGTAGTAGGGGGCCTCGCCCGATCGGATGTACGGTCCGTCCCCAGGCTCCCCGCGCAAAATCACGCGCCCTCCCAGACGCACCTCGCGCAGGAGGGCCGGGCCCCCGATGCGCACCTGCAGAGGCCCCGTGTCCACTCGTATCTCGCCAGGCGCTTCCTCAACCCGGATGGGAGGCAGCGCCGCGTGCGCAGGTCCATCGTTGGACAGCCAAAGCCTGCGCTCACCGCCTGCCGGCAGGTCCAGCTGGCAGTGGAGCAGCACCCACCGCAAGGACCCGTCCAGGGCCCAATAACGCGAGAGCGGCTCGAACTGGCAAGGCATCACCCGACCCGCCTCGTCGGTGACCCTGAGTGAGGTCGGGTCCCGCACCACCCCTCGTGGCAGGGGCACCCCACTGCTCAGGGGCCACGCCCGCCGCACCATCCCGCTATTGTCCCGAACCAGGAGCGGAACACGGAACAGCCGCCCGTCCCAGCGGTAGGGCACGCCCTCGGTGCGCAAAGCCAGCTCCTCATCCACTACAGCCCCCGCAGGCAGCGCCAGAAGCATCACAAGCAGCACCAAGATGCCGCAACAGCCCCTCCTCACGGCAAGCCCTCCTTGGGCACGAGCACCCGCCGCAGGCGCCAGGCACCCGCACCAGAGGCATCCTCCCTAAAGACCACCAGCAACCCAGCAGGCGTGACCGCTAAGGCCGGGTCAGCCACTAGGCCAGGCCCGTCGCGCACCGTGCGCCGCCCTACGGGCCGGCCCTCAGCATCCATACCGGCCAGCAGCAAGCGCCCCGCACTCGGCTGGCGCCCGCGGGCCGCCGCCCGGGCCACCCACCAGAAGCGACCATGCCCCCAGGCCCCGGCCAACGGGCCTTCGACCGCAACGGGGCCGAAGAGCCGGAAGACCCCGGGCCAGCGCCGCGCAGGCCGCCAGCCACCGTCCTCTTGGGCCGGCGCTAGCCAGCGCCATCCTTCCGGGGACATCGGATCGAACAGGCGCCCAAGGGCCACCCGGATGCCACCGCCACGCCCAGTGACCAAGGCTGCCCCACGCAGCCAGCGCCCGCTCCCGCCCAGCACCAGCCGGCCGGATACCTGCCCGCTATGGGGATCCGGAGGCTCCCCGATCTTCAGCAGCCTGGGCGGGCGGGTCCCATCAGCCTCCACCAAGGCAAGGCGGATCCAGATGTTGCGCCCGGGGCGCCAATTGGCTTGATCCTGCCACTCCAGCAACCACCATTGCCCGTCCACAGGCGCTACGCGAACCGTGCCCCCCAGCACGATCCGACTACCGGCACGCGCTGGGGTCACGGGACGCCTCCCCCAGCCCCAGCCTGGGGTGTAACCCGACCACCGCGCCGCTTGTGCGGCCGTATAGCGCAAGGGCCATGGACGGGCCTCGTGGAGCGGCCGACCCCAGGCCAGCACAGCCAAGCGCAGCTCATAGAAGCCGTCCGCTGCCATGTGCTGCCAAGCCACGGCGAAGCGATCCGCGGCCGCTGCCACCTCGGGCAGGGCTTGATTTCGCGGGCCAGCCCCCAACGCGTGCCCACCTGGATCCAGCACCCGCCCCTCGGTGGCATCCAACCGGCTGACCAAGACGTCCCAGTCACCCACCACATCCAGCCGTTGCCACACCACCAGGCAGCGGCCATCGGCCAAACATGCCACCTGCGGCCGCCCGTGGGGCGCGCCCTCGGCCAGCACCCACGGCCCGCCTTGGTAGGTGCCGTCGAGCGCCAAGGTGCGAGCAAGGATCCGGGAACGCCGGCTGGTGTAGTGGATCCTCCCCTCCTGCCAGACAAGCAGCACCCCACCCTCCCAGGCCGCCAAGGCCGGATGACGCGGCTCCCATGCCACCCCAGCCGCAGCCCGGATGGCGAAGGCAGCCAACATCATCAGCAGACACGCGGAGCGCCCTCCCCTCATGGCAGGCGTCGGATACGGTAGAGGCGTGTGGGAAGCAATCCCCGCCCCTCGACGTAGAGGCTCATCCCGCTCCAGCGCTTGAGCCGAGCCAGGAGGGCGCCACGCCGGTCGCGCCCATAGAGCGCGCCGATCATCAGCACCCGCAAGCGCTCACCGGGACCTGGCCGGTGGCCGGGCCGGAACACGGCGCCGCCCCGGTAGCCAGCATTAGGATGGCGTGGCAGGCGGTGCCAGCGCCCATCCTGCATGAGCGTGGCGGTCGTGCCGTGCCCATCGGTGGGCACGCGCCGGATGTTGTACTCGTCGCCTCCGCCTACAAAGGCCGCCGCAGCCTGCGGATCAGCGAAGGAGTTGCCGGGGGTGTCGAAAAAGGCCTCAAGCGGCGGGCCATCGCCCAAGTGGTGTGGCTTGCGCCTCCAGCCTGTGACGCCGGCCACGTGCTCGGCGCGCCCATCGGCCCGGATACGGACGACCACATCGGGAGTGCGCGAGAAGAAGAGCACCTGCCCGGCACCATCCACATCGGCACCAAAGGGATTGAGACGCACCGGCTTGCCGGAACCTGGGAAACGGGCCGCGCTGCGCGGCCAAGGCCCCATGTGGCGCAGCCGTCCCTCGCGCAGCCGCAGGTAGCCTCCGGGCGTGCCGATGTAGATGGTGCCGTCGGGGGCCTGGGCCACAGCCAAGGTGCCGCCCAGACGCACCTCGCCGGCCGGCCGCTCATCGCCCGGACGCAGGCGGTGCCGACCACCTCCGGCAAGCGTCTCCACATGCCACCGCCCGTTGCGCTCGACCAGGCGCCGGATCCGGCCGTTGCCGGCATCGGGCAGGAGCACGCTGCCATCCTCGGCACAGAAGATCTGATACATCCCGTAATGGGCCCCCATCCCCAGACGGAAGCGCGCCTGCTCAGCCGGACCATCCCGGAATCCCGGCTGGCCATCCCCTGCCAGGGCCCAGCGGAAGCCGTGCCGATCCACGATATCAATCTGCTGGCGGTAGGCCATGAACAGGTGCCCGTCCGGGGCCTGGCAGGTAGACCCGGCCGGCCAGCCACTCTGGGCCAAGGGACCGTAACGCGGGCCGCCGGAGAGGGTCTGGGTGAAGGGCTCCACCGTCCAGCGCTCCTGGAGCCAGGCCTCGCCCCTTCTTGCTGGCGAGGCCACGGCAAGCCCGACCACGAGTAGGAGAGGCATGGCGCGACGGCTAGGCGAGGCAGCTCCGATCATGGTGCACCTTCAACCCCAGGGGCCGCCCTGCCCTACCCCGTTCCAGGAGACTGGCCAAGCGGGGGCAACGCCACCTGACCAGAGCGGCGCGCTCTCTTGCCGTGTCCCGCTAGCGCGTGCATCTCTCTCACGGCGGCGGTCGCAGGGCCCAAACCACAGGTCGGCGGTGCCGATCGCTGCCCACCAGGAGCATCACCTGCAGCCGCTCGGCCCAGACCATGTGATAGTTCATGGGCCCCACCGCCCCCGGGGGCAGCACCGCCCCGTCCAGAAGCCGGCAACGACCCAGCACCGGATCCCAGAGATAGGTCCGGGCCCTCCGGGACGCCCCGTACCAGGGGCGGCCCTGCCGGTCGCGACGCACCACCCGGCGGTCCGGGACCACCATCACAAAGCGCCGCCCGTCGTAGGCCACCGGAAAATGCTGCCATGGGGGAGGACAGCGTCCCTTGGGCTCCAAGATCTCCCACCGGCCGGGGGCATAAGGCCTCTCTCCCGGATGGTAGACCCGCACGCGGAAGGGCACCTCCCGCCGTGCCTCACGGTAGTGGCCGAACAGGTACACCGCCCGCCGGTCCGGCGCATAGACCGCCACCTGATGCAGCGTCAGGCTCGCCTTGCCCCTGGGGCGTACCACCCGCCAACGCTCACGGTCCGGACCGAGCTCCAGCACCTGCCCCGGGCGGAAGGCGACCAGGGTCTGCCGCCCCACGTCATAGGCCATGGCGCCACCGAAGAGCCGTGGCGGGCGCGCCCCACCAGCCGGAAATGGCTCCCAGCGCCGGACGGCGATCCGAAACAGCCAATGCGGGTGTACCCGCACACCGCGAACCCCCTTGCGGGCCGGATTGTGCTCCGGCACACCCGCTACCCAGAGGGCATCTAGGAGCGGATCGTAGAGCACCAGATCATAGGTGTGCATGGCCCAGGGAACGAGCCGCTGCTCCGTGCCCGCCACCGCCCGACCCACGGGGTCTGCCCGGTAGGTCCGTGGCCCGGCCCCGGGAGCCAGCACCAGCCAGCGACGAGCCGCAGGATCGAAGGCGCGCACGGCATTGTCGTGGTTGCGACCGTGGGTGTCTGAGCCGAAGAGGAGCAGCAGCCCCCGCCGGCTGTCCCAGGCAGCGCCGCTGTGGGCTTGGCGGGTCCAACCCAAGCCAGCGCCGTCGTGCAGCTGCACCCACCGGCCGGCCGGGAGAGGTTCCAGGCCTGCTCCGGCCGGCGCCAGCGCCGGTGCCATCAGAGCCAGTCCAGTGACCAGCGCCCGCCACGCCCACCTCCCCGAACGGGCGGCCGGCAAGGTCGCGCCAAGGGCTATACTCGGTCTGCCATGGTCGCGCCACGCCTTTGCCTGCCGCAGCCTTGGATCGCCGGGGCCGTGGGGTCCCCCCCACCGGAGTGGGTCCAGGAGGAGGCCGCTGCGGGCCGGTGCGCCCTGCTGCAGGGCGAAGGAGGCTGGCTGGCCGGTCCACAGGAGGCGCTGCACCAAGAGCCTGGGCTGCATCTGGCCCTGTTGGGCCGGCCTCGCCTGCACGAGCGCGCGACGGTTGGGCACGAGCCGGCCTCCGGGCCAGCCACGCTGGCCCGGGCCTGGCTGGAGCGCGGAGCGCAGGCCTTGGCCGACCTCACCGGCCCCTATGCCCTGGCGGTCCTCCATGGCGGAACCCTGCACCTAGCCGTGGACCTGATTGGGCGAGAGAGACTCTGCTGGCAAGAGGGCGAGGGGGTGGTGCAATTTGCCAGCGACGCCCGCCTTCTGGCGGGAGATGGGGCCGCACCGGACCCGCAAGCCCTGCTCCACTATCTCTTCTTCCATGTGGTCCCCAGCCCTCTCACCGCCTGGCCCGGCGTGCGCAAGCTGGAGCCGGGTCAGCATCTGGAGCACCGGGGTGGGAGGACCACTTTACGCTTTCATGCCCTGCCCCGCTACCTGCCTGAGAGGCGACCCTTGGGCGAGCTGGCCGGCCGCTTCCGCGACCTGCTCCAGGAGGCCGTCGGGCGCGCCCTGCCCGAGGACGGGCCCGTGGCCGCCTTCCTGAGCGGCGGCACGGACAGCAGCACCGTCTGCGGCATGGCCCGGCGGCTGGGCCGGGAGGTACGGGCCTACTCCATCGGCTTCGACGCCGAGGGCTACGACGAGTCCCGCTACGCCGAGGCGGCGGTGCGCCACTTCGGCCTGCGGCACAAAAGCTACCGGGTCACGCCGGAGGACGTGGTCCGCGCCGTGCCAGTGGTGGCAGAGGCTTACGACGAGCCCTTTGGCAACGCCTCGGCGGTGCCCACCTATTATTGCGCCCGGCTGGCGCGGGAGGACGGCGCGGCGGCCATGCTGGCCGGCGACGGGGGCGATGAGATCTTCGCCGGCAACGAGCGCTACGCCGACCAGTGGCGCTTCGAGCTGCTGGCCCGCCAGCCGGCGCCCGTGCGGGCCCTGGCCGCGCTGGCCGCACGGAGCCTGCCCGGGCCCTTGGGCCGGAAGGCCCGCTCCTACGTGGACCAGGCGGCGATCCCGCTCCCGGACCGCTTGGAGCGCTACAACTTGCTGCTGCGGCAGGGCTTCGCGGAGGTGCTCCATCCGGAGCTGCTCGGGCGGGTGGAGACGGAGGCCCCTCTGGCGCTCCTGCGGGAGGTCTACCGCCGGCCGGAGGCGGCATCCGCCCTGCACCGGATGCTCTACCTGGACCTCAAGCAGACGCTGGCAGACAACGACCTGCGCAAGGTCACCACCATGGCCGCCGCCGCGGGGGTGGCGGTGCGCTATCCCCTGCTGGACGACGAGCTGGTGGCCTTCGCCGCCTCGCTCCCCGAGGATCTGTTGCTGCGGCGGGGAAGGCTGCGCTGGTTCTTCAAGGAAGCGCTTCGGGACTTCCTGCCCCGGGAGATCCTCACCAAGCCCAAGCACGGCTTTGGCCTGCCCTTCGGCGTGTGGCTCCGGGAGCACCCAGGGTTGCGGGAGCTGGCCGGCGACAGCCTCGCCTCGCTGCGGGAGCGGCGGATCGTGCGTGCCGACTACGTGGACCGGCTGCTGGACCGGCGCCTTGCGGAGCATGCGGCCTATTACGGGACCATGGTCTGGGTCCTGATGATGCTGGAGCAGTGGCTCCAGCGGCACGCGCCGCGGTTCGGCCACTGACCGACCGATACGACACCGGGGACGAGCCCGTTCCTCGGCCCACCGAGCCTGACCTCAGGTCCCCGCCGGCTGCGGACGGGTCGCGGTGGACGCCTCGGCCAGTACCTCCTGCCGGTGCAGCACCTTGAGGAGGATGACGATGGCCAGCAGATGATAGGCCAGATCGAAGTAGGCCAGCCCCAGAAAGGCCCCGCCCACCGCATAGCCGGTCAGGCTGACCTGGATCATGCGCGCCAAGTCTGAAATCCAGACCTTCTCAGGGTCGCTGCTCACCTCCCGAGCCAGTCGCCCACAGGTACGCCAAGCCGAGATCCAGAGGGCCATGAACAGCCCGAAACCCACCAAGCCGTGCTCGCCCATCACCTCGAAGTAGATGCTGTGGGCATCACGCACATTGCTGGGATCGGGGGCATAACGTGCAAAGACCTCGGGATTGAGGAAGACATTGTAGCCACCCCCGAGCAGCGGACGGTCCTTGGCCAGGTTCCAGGCAAAACCCCAAGCGTTCAGCCTACCCTGCGCCGACTTGTCCTCTTGATATTGCGTGATGCTGGCCATGCGTTCATGCCAGCTCTCGGGCATAAATTGATAGCCCGCTGCCAGGCTCGCCCCCAGCACCACCGTCAGCAGCACCCGGCGGCGGCTCTTCCAGATCAGCAGCAGGACCATGGCCGCCAACCCCAGGAAGGCCCCCCGGGACTGGGTGCCCAAGATAGACAGCAGGGTCAGCACCATGGCTATCCCGAGGGCCCAGCGCAACCACCGTTGGGTGGCCTGGAGCTGCAGATAACGCAGCAGCGGCACCGTCATGATCAGCGCGAGCCCGATCTCATTGTTGCCCCCGATGAAGGTGCCCGGAGGACCGTAGACCCGGTGGATGCCCCCTTGCAAGAGGGTAAACAGCCCACCCTTGACACCATAGAAAGCCAGGGACAAGGCGATGACCCAGACCAGCAGCTCCAGGCGCCGGCGGCTGGTCATGAGCATCAAGGTGACGAAGGTCATCACCTGGATCTTGAGCACCTTCTCGAGCTGCGGCCAAGCCAGGTCCGGGGTCAGGGCGAAGAAGGTGGTCAGGCACATCCACAGGATGAACAGCACCAGGAGCACCGTCTCGCGGGTCCAAGGGATGCGCTTGGGCTCCTTGGACAGAACCAGGGCTACCAGGGTGGTAATGGCAACGATCTCGGCAAAGGGCATGGTGGTGGCGAAACCCCAGGAGATGCGGTGGGGATTCATGTAGCCGAGCCACGACCAGACCAGCACCCCGATGTAGGGCTGGAAGAAGATAGCCGGCAAGCTGCCGAAAACTGCCAAGGTCACCAGCAGATCACGCATGATCCCCGTCTGCCCTCGTGCGAGCTTGCTATGGTCCTACTGAGACCGCCGCTTGCCCCGCCCTCCTGTGCAGAGAAAGGCGCTCAAGAACTGCAAAGAGGTCCCTGCCCCCTTCCGACCCGGCCTACGTCCTGCCC
>WFXX01000040.1 GCA_015490395.1 Gammaproteobacteria bacterium
GCCCTACGGCCCGGGCCACGCCCGCCAGCTCCTCCATCAGGTCGCGCAGCTCCCCGGGGGAGAGGGCCTGGTCGGCGTCGGACCAGGCCTCTTGGGGCCTCGGGTGCATCTCCACCAGCAGCCCGTCGGCCCCCGCGGCCACGGCGGCCCGGGCCAGGGCGGGCACCATCCAGGCCTTGCCCCCAGCGTGGGAAGGGTCCACGATCACCGGCAGGTGGGTCTCGCGCTTGAGGAAGGGGATGGCGGTCACGTCCAGCATGTTCCGGTAGGCGCTCTCGAAGCTGCGCACCCCCCGCTCGCAGAAGATGATCTGGTGGTTGCCCCCGGCGGCGATGTACTCGGCGGCCATGAGCCATTCCGAGACCGTGGCCGCCAGGCCCCGCTTGAGGATCACGGGCACCCGGGTCCGCCCCACCTCCTTGAGGAGGTCGAAGTTCTGCATGTTGCGGGCGCCGATCTGGATCACGTCCACGCCGAAGTCCAGGAAGGTCTCCAGCATGCGCACGTCCATCAGCTCGGTGACGATGGGCAGGCCGTGCCGCCGGGCCGCCTCCTGGAAGATGCGCAACCCCTCCACCCCCTTGCCCTGGAAGGCGTAGGGGCTGGTGCGGGGCTTGAAGGCCCCGCCGCGCATGAGCCGGCAGCCGGCCTCCACCACCGCGCGGGCGGCGGCCTCCATCTGCTCTGGGGTCTCCACCGAGCAGGGCCCGGCGATGACCTGCAGCTCCTCGCCGCCGATGGGAATCTCCCCCACCCGCACCACGGTGGGCTCGGGCCGGGAGAGCCGGGAGACGATCTTGTAGGGGCGCATCACCCGCACCACCTGGTCCACCCCAGGCAGGGCCTCGAAGGGCTCCAGGTCGATCTCCCGCTCGTCGCCGATGGCCCCGATGACGGTGCGCTCCACCCCGCGGGAGACGTTCACGCCCATGCCCACGGCGCGCAGCCGGGCCTCCACGGCCTGGATCTGGTCCTCGGTACAGTCGGGTCGCATGATGATGATCATGGCTCCACCTCGGGCTCGCCTGGGCTCCGTGGGACGGGATCGCCCCCCGGGCCGTCAAAGCACCGCCTTGGGATAGGCGCCGAGTAGCCGGCAGAGGGCGGCCCGCCCGCGAAGCTCCTGCAAGGCGCGGGCCACCTTCGGGTCCTCGGCGTGCCCCTCGATGTCCACGAAGAACAGGTACTCCCAGAGGCCCAGCCGCGAGGGTCGCGACTCGATGCGGGTCATGGAGATGCCATGCCGGGCCAAGGGCTCCAGCAGGCCGTGGAGGGCCCCAGGACGGTTGGGCACGCTCAACAGCAGGGTGCTCTTGTCCTCCCCGCTGGGGGGTACGGCCTCGCGGCCGATGACCAGGAAGCGGGTGGTGTTGTCCGGCTCGTCCTCGATGTTGGCCGCCAGCACCTGCAGCCCGTACAGCTCCGCGGCCTGCGCCGAGGCGATGGCCGCCACCCCCGGCTCCTCCGACGCCCGCCGCGCGGCCTCGGCGTTGGAGGGGGCCGGGACCCGCTCCACCCCCCCCAGGCGGGCGTCCAGCCACTCCCGGCACTGAGCCAGGGCCTGGGGATGGGCGTAGACCCGGCGCACCTCGTCCAGGCGACCTCGGCCAAGCAAGCAGTGGTGGATACGCAGCAGCACCTCGCCCACGATGCGCAGGCTCGAGCGCACGAACATGTCCAGGGTGTGGCTCACCACGCCCTCGGTGGAATTCTCCACCGGCACCACGCCGTAGTGGCAGGCCCCGGCCTCCACCTCCCGGAAGACCTCGTCCACCGCCCCCTGGGGGACGGTGCGCACCGAGCGGCCAAAGTGCTTCAGGGCCGCGGCCTGGGTGAAGGTCCCCTCCGGCCCCAGATAGGCCACCTCCAGGGGCTGCTCCAGGGCCAGGCAGGCGGACATGATCTCGCGGAAGATGCGGCCCAGGGCCTCGTCGTCCAGGGGGCCCCGGTTGCGGGCCATCACCCGGCGCAGGACCTGGGCCTCCCGCTCGGGCCGGTAGCAGCCCCGCCCCCCGTCGTCCTCCTTGAGCCGGGCGATGTGCTGGGCGCAGGCGGCCCGCTCGCTAACCAGCTCCAGGATGCGGGCATCGAGCTCGTCGATGCGCTTGCGCAGCCCCTCGAGGGTCTCGCCGGGGCCACTACCGTCCCGTCCGCCTTCTGGCTTGGCCATGGATTCAGATCACCCGCACCGCCAGCACGCCATCGATCGCCCGGATGCGCTCCACCACCTCCGGGGGCACCTCTCGGTTCACGTCCAGGAGGGTGTAGGCCACCTCGCCCTTGGAGCGGTTGAGCATGTCGAGGATGTTGAGTCCGGCCTGGGCCAAGGCGGTGGAGATCTGGCCCACCATGTTGGGCACGTTGGCGTTGGCGATGCCGAGGCGCACCGCCCCCTCGGTGCGCGGCAGCACCACCTCGGGGAAGTTGACCGCGTTGCGGATGT
This sequence comes from Gammaproteobacteria bacterium, assembly GCA_015490395.1. GTDB lineage: Bacteria > Pseudomonadota > Gammaproteobacteria > DRLM01 > DRLM01 > S141-70. The sequence goes on from WFXX01000040.1 coordinate 2,444, forward strand.
TGCCGTGCTCCAGGTAGTCCCGGAGCTGGTCCACCACCATCACGGCGCAGTTCTCCTCGGCCTCCCGCGTGGAGGCCCCCAGGTGGGGCAGGGCCACCACCCGAGGATGGGCCTTGTTCCGGGCGCTGGGGAAGTCGCAGACGTAGGCGTGGAGCCGCCCCGCATCAAGGGCCTCCAGCACCGCCTCCTCGTCCACAATGCCGGGGCGGGCGAAGTTGAGCACCACCGCCCCTTCCCGCATCAGGCCCACCCGCTCCCTGGAGAGCATGTGGCGGGTCTGCTCGGTGAGGGGCACGTGGAAAGTGACGAAGTCCGAGCTAGCGACCAGCTCGTCCATGCTGCGGGCCTGGCGCACCTTGGAGGAGAGGCGCCAGGCGCTCTGGATGGTGATCTGGGGGTCGTAGCCCAGCACCTCCATCCCCAGGCGCACGGCGGCGTTGGCCACCTGCACCCCGATGGCCCCCAGCCCCACCACCCCCAGGGTGCGGCCCGGGAGCTCGAAGCCCACGAAGCGCTTCTTGCCCGCCTCCACCTGCCGGTGCAGGGCCTCGTCGTCGCCCTCCAGGGCGCGGGCGTAGTCCCAGGCCTGGCAGATGTTGCGCGCCGCCAGGAACAGCCCGGCCAGCACCAGCTCCTTGACCGCGTTGGCATTGGCCCCGGGGGCGTTGAAGACCGGGATCCCCCGCCGGGTGAGGGCGGCCACGGGCACGTTGTTCACCCCGGCCCCCGCCCGGGCCACGGCCTTCACCGTCTCCGGGATGGCCATGCGGTGCATGTCGTGGGAGCGCACCAGGATGGCGTCGGGGTGGGCGATCTCGGAGGCGACCTCGTAGCGGTCCCGGGGCAGGCGCTCCAGGCCGGCCACGGCAATGTGGTTCAACGTCAGGATCTTGAACACGGTAGAGCCTCCCCTCGCCCTTGGCTCAGCCGTGACGGCGCTCGAACTCGGCCATGAACTGCACCAGGGCCTCCACCCCCTCCTCCGGCATGGCGTTATAGAGGGAGGCCCGCATCCCGCCCACCGAGCGGTGGCCCTTGAGGGTGACCAGCCCCTCGGCCTCGGCCTCCTTCAGGAACACGGGGTCGAGCCTGGGATCAGCCAGGGTGAAGGGCACGTTCATCCAGGAGCGGGCCGCCGGGTCCACCGGGTTGCTATAGAAATCGGAGGCGTCGATGGCCGCATAGAGCCGCTCCGCCTTGCGGCGGTTGCGCTCGGCCATGGCCTCGAGCCCCCCCTGCTCCTTGATCCATTGGAAGACCAGGCCCGCCACGTACCAGGCGAAGGTGGGCGGGGTGTTGTGCATGGACCCCGCCTCGGCATGGGTGGCATAGTCCAGCATGGTGGGGGTGCCGGCCCGGGCTCGGCCGATGAGGTCCTCGCGCACGATAACCAGGGTCAGGCCCGCGGGGCCGATGTTCTTCTGGGCCCCGGCGTAGATGAGCCCGAAGCGGGAAACGTCGATAGGTCGCGAGAGGAGGGTGGAGGACATGTCCGCCACCAGGGGCACGTCGCCGGTGTCGGGGACCCAGTGGAACTCCACCCCCTGGATGGTCTCGTTGGGGGTGTAGTGCACGTAGGCGGCCTGCGGGTCCAGCCGCCAGGTCTCCTGGGGCGGGACGGTGGTGAAGCCGCCCTCCTCGGTGCTGGCGGCGATGCTCACCGTGCCGAGGCGACGGGCCTCGGCGGCGGCCTTCTTCGACCAGGAGCCGGTGAGGACGTAGTCCGCCTTGCCCCCCTCGCCCATCAGGTTCAGGGGCACGGCGGCGAACTGCAGGGAGGCGCCCCCCTGCAGGAACAGCACCCGGTAGTGCCCGGGGATGCCCAGGAGCTCGCGCAGGTCGGCCTCGGCCTGCTCGGCGATGGAGCGGAAGGCCTTGCCGCGATGGCTCATCTCCATCACGGACATCCCGCTGCCGTGCCAGTCCAGCAGCTCCTCGCGGACCTGCCGCAGGACCGGCTCGGGCAGCATGGCCGGGCCGGCGCTGAAGTTGTAGACCCTGCTCAAGACTTCTCCCCTTCCTCCATGGGCGTGGCGCCCCCACCCGCCTCCGCCTCCCCGTCTTCCTCCAGGACCGGAGCCACGCCCACCACCCGCTCGCCCTCAGCCAAGGCGATGAGCCTCACCCCCTGGGTGTTGCGTCCCATGCAAGAGACGTCCGCAGCCGGGATCCGGACCAGGGTCCCGCCGTCAGTGATGAGCACGATCTGGTCCTCCTCACCCACTAGGCAGGCCCCTACCACCTCGCCGTTGCGCTCGGTGGCGCGGATGGCGATCACCCCCTGGCCGCCGCGGCCGTGCAGCGGGAAGTCCGCCACGGGGGTGCGCTTGCCGTAGCCGTTGGCCGTGGCGGTGAGCACCGCGGCCTCCTCGCGCGGCTCCACGATGAGCAGGGCGATGACCCGCTGCCCTGTCCCCAGGCTGATGCCCCGCACCCCGCGGGC
>WFXX01000041.1 GCA_015490395.1 Gammaproteobacteria bacterium
GGCGGCGGCCCGGAGGATCCCCTCCACCACCCGCCAGTCCTTGAGGAAATGTTGGCCGAGGCGCTTGCGGGGCCGGTGCGGGGCGGCGTTCACGGGGGGCTGTTCACCGGCTGAGGGCGGCGGCGGTCTCCAGGGCCAGGCGCAGGCTCCCCGGGTCGGCCCGGCCGGTGCCGGCCAGCTCCAGGGCGGTGCCGTGGTCCACGGAGGCCCGCACGAAGGGCAGGCCCAGGGTCAGGTTCACCGCCCGCCCGAAGCCCTTGAACTTGAGCACCGGCAGGCCCTGGTCGTGGTACATCGCGAGGACGGCGTCGGCGCCCGCCAGGCGAGGAGGGGTGAACAGGGTATCGGCGGGCAGCGGCCCCTCCAGGGCCAGGCCCTCGGCCCGCAGCCGGTCCAGCACCGGGCCGATGACCTCCAGCTCTTCCCGGCCCAAGTGGCCGCCCTCGCCGGCGTGGGGGTTGAGGCCGCAGACCAGGATGCGGGGCCGGGGGATGCGGAAGCGCTGGCGCAGGTCGGCCTCCAGGATGCGCACGGTAGCCTCCAGCCCCTCCCGGGTGATGGCCCGGGGCACCTCGGCCAGGGGCAGGTGGGTGGTGGCCAGGGCCACCCGCAACCCCTCGGTGGCCAGCATCATCACCACCCGCTCCGCGCCGCAGCGCGCGGCCAGGTATTCGGTGTGGCCGATGAAGGGGATGCCGGCCTCGTTGATCACGCCCTTGTGCACGGGGCCGGTGATGAGGGCTGCCGCCTCGCCGGCGAGGCAGGCGTCCACCGCCGCATCGAGGGTGGCCAGGACGTAGCGGGCGTTGGCCGGGTCCGGCTGGCCGGGGCGCTCGCGCCTGTTCAGGGGCAGGGGGAGGACGGCGAGGCGCCCGTCACCGCTCTGCGCCGGTTGCCCCGGTCGCCAGGGCACAATGGCGATGTCCAGGCCCAGCCCTCGGGCGCGGCGGGCCAGCAGCTCGGGATCGGCCACCGCCGCCCAGGGGAAGGGCCGGGGCTCCCGGGCCAGGACCAGGACCAGCTCCGGGCCCACCCCCGCGGGCTCCCCGGGGGTGACCAGGAGAGGGGGCTCAGCCACGGTGGGACGCTCCCTCCGCCGGGGTCTCCTCCAGGCGCACCTCCACGTGGGCCTCGTCCCGCAGGCGGCGCAGCCAGGCCTCCAGCTCCGCCTCCTCCTTGCGCCGACGCAGCCCCTCGCGGACCTGCTCGCGCAGGAACTCCTCGGTGTCGTCGCGCTGCCGCCGCCCCTCCACCAGGGCCAGGTGCCAGCCGAAGGAGGTACGGAAGGGCTCGCTGGGCCGGCCGGGGGGCAGCTCCCGGATGGCGGCCTCGAAGGCCGGATCCAGCTGCCCTGGGCGCACCCAGCCCAGATCCCCCCCGGCGTCGGCCGTCGGCTGATCCTGGGAGTGGCGGCGGGCCAGCTCGGCGAAGCCCTCGCCGGCCAGGATTCGCTGGCGCAGGGCCTCCAGCCGACGTCGGGCCTCCTCGTCGCTGGTGAGGGCATCGGGGCGAATGAGGATGTGCCGCACCCGGGTCTCGGTGACCAGGTGCCGGGGGCCGCTGCGGCGCTTGTCCAGGAGCTTGACGATGTGGAAGCCGCTGGGGCTGCGGATGAGGCCGCTGATCTGACCCGGCTCTAGCCCCCGCACCGGCTCCACGAAGGGCGAGGGGAGCTCGTCTGCCCGCCGCCAGCCCAGGTCGCCCCCTTCCAGGGCCTGCTGGCCGTCGGAGTGGGCCACCGCCAGCTCGTGGAAGTCCTCGCCCCGGCGCAGCCGCTCCAGCAGCGCCTCGGCCTTGCGCCGAGCCGCGGCCACCTCCTCGGGGCTGGCCGCATCAGGAACGGCCACCAGGATGTGGGCCAGGCGGTACTCGGTGTCCTGGTCCCGGCTGCGACGCTCGGCCAGGAGGCGCTCCACCTCGGCGCGGCTGACCTGCACCCGCGAGCCCACCTCCCGGCGGTGCAGGCGGGCCAGCAAGATCTCCCGGCGGATCTCCTCGCGGAAGGTGGCGAAGTCGAAGCCCTCGTCCTCCAGGGTGCGACGGAAGGCCTCCAGGGAGAGGCCGTTGCGCTGGGCGATGTCCCGCAGGGCCCGATCCAGGTCCTCGTCGTCCACCCGCAGACCTAGGGCCTCGGCCCGCTGGAGCTGCAGGCGGGTCAGGATCATCCGCTCCAGCAGCTGGGGTCGCAGCACGGTATCGGGGGGTAGGGCGGCGCCCTGGGCGCGCAGCCGGCGCTTGATCCGCTCCAGCTCCTCCTCGAGCTCGGTGAGGGTGATGACGTCGTCGTTGACCACAGCCACGATGCGCTCCAGCAGCTGACCAGCCCCGGCCGGGGGCGCGGGTAGCAAGGCTAGCAGCCCCAGCGGGGTCATGGCGAGGAGCAGGGGAAGCGCTCGAGCCCGGCGGGCCCAGGCGCGGGTGAGGGACGAGGGCTGTTCCATATGGTCTTCGCTCGGAGGCTTGCGCGCTCTGGCGAGGGGCCGCCCGGCTCAGCCGGGGTAGCCGAGGATAGCACGGCGCAGCAGGGGCCCGGTGCGCCGACCCAGGCCACCCAGGCCCCGCAGCTCCAGCTGCAGGTAGAGCTCCCGGTTGGCCTCGCCGGAGCCGGCGCGCAAGTAGCTGCGCCAGAGCAGCTCCAGGGACCAGCAGCAGCTCTCGCGGCGCACGCCGGCCAGGGCCTCCAGCAGGCGCCGGTCCCGCAGGGACCAGGCCCAGCGCCCCACCGGGCGCCAAGCGGGCCCCAGGCGCCACAGGAAGGAGACCTCCGCCTGGCGGATCCGGTTCCGCCGGTGGCGGAAGCCCAGGTGCAGCAGCCGCTCCGGTCCCCGGCGCAGGCTGGCCCGCAGCCCCCCCTTCTCCACTTGGCCGGTGTCCGGATCCCAGGTCAGGTCGCCGCCGGCCCCCAGCGGGCCCCGGGGCAGGAGCTCGGCCTCGGCCAGGAGGGGGGAGTCCCGGTCGGTCTCCGGCGCCCGGCCGGGCAGGGTCACCCGCCGGGGCTGGAAGTAGAAGAGGCGCCCCAGGGCCACCCGGGCCCATGTGGTGCCCTCGCGGTCCAGGAGGCGGCTGGTCAGGACCGCCGCTGCCTGGCGGGCATCGCCCACGCGGTCGGCCCCGGTGAAGCGGTTCTCCCGCAAGAGGGTGGCGAGCTGGAGGTCGTAGAGGCCGGTGTCGAAGACTGGAAAGCCCGCCTGGTCCCGGAAGGGGGCGTGGAGCAGGAACAGGCGCGGCTCCAGGGTATGCAGCCAGCGCCCCCCCCGGTAGGGCCGCTCCAGGAACAGCCCGGCGTCCAGCGACAGCAGGGGGACCACGCGGGTCAGGCGGGAGGCCGCACCCGGGGCCTGGCCCGTCAGGCGATAACGGGTCAGGTCCAGGGTGACCCGGGGCACCAGGAACCAGCCGGGGGTGCGCCGGGGCCAGGCCAGGGAGGGGGCCAGGTGCAGCCGCCAGCCCTGGAGGGTGTCCGGCCGGGCGAAGCGCACCGCCTCGAGGCCGAGGCGCGCCTCGGCCGCCAGGGGCGCTTCCCCCCGCCAGGCCAGCTCCAGCTCGGGCAGGCGCTGGTAGGGCCGGGCGCCGGGGGGGAGGTCGGGGTTGAGGGTCTGGTAGCCTCGGGCCCGCAGGGCCAGGCTCCAGGCCGGGCCCCGACGGCGGAGCTCGGCCAGGCGGGGCAGGAAGGGCGTGGCCGCGGCGGCCAGGCTCCCCCCCAGCTCCTGGAGATAGTCCGCGTCCGAGACCAGGGCATAGTCCAGCCGGGCCTCCCAGCCGGGGGCGGGGCGCGCCCGGTGCTCCAGACGCAGGCGGTAGCGGTCCTTGCCATAGAGCTCGTCCCCGGGCAGGTACTCGGCGCGCAGCTCTCCCCGGCTCCGCCGCAGCAGGTAGCGGAACTCGGCCTGGCCCATGAGCCCCCGCTTCTGGATGAGGCGGGGGGTGAGGGTGGCGTCATAGTTCGGGGCGAGGTTCCAGTAGAAAGGGAGCGCCAGATCCGTGCCGGCCTGGTTGGTACGTCCGATGCGCGGGGGGAGGAAGCCGGTCTTGCGCTGGTCGCTGAGGGGGAAGCTGAGGTAGGGCAGGTAGAGCACGGGCAGCCGGGCCGCCCGCAGCACCAGGTGGCGGGCGGTGCCGGTCTGCCTCGCCTGGTCCAGCACTACCGTGCGCGCCCGCAGGCTCCAGTGCTCCCGGCCAGGGTCGCAGGTGGTGTAGGTGGCCCCTTCCAGGCGCAGCCGCTGGCCTTCCCGCACCAGGCGCCGGGCGGTGCCGTGGGCGTGCTGGGAGGCGTAGCTGTAGCGGGCCTGCTCCGCCACGCCCCGGCCGGTGCCGAGCTCCAGGCGGGCCCGCTCGCCCTCCACCACCAGGGGGCCGTCCACCAGCCGCACCGCCCCCTCGGCCTCGGCCAGGCCCCGGGCCTGGTCGTAGCGCAGCCGCCTCGATGTCAGCATCCGGTGGCCCTGGCGGGCCTCCACGGCCCCCTCCACCAGATAGGTTTGCCCCTTGATCCGGGCCCGCTCCCCGGTGAGGCGCAGGGGAAGTTCCGCCGCGTCCGCTTGAGCGGGCGGGCCGGCCGGGAAGGCGTGCCGGCACAGCCCGGCGGGGCCCTTCCCTTGCGCCCAGGCCGGGCCCGCCAGGGCCAGCAGGCAGCACCAGAGGGCGCGGCGGCTCACGGGTGGCTGGAAGGGGCGAGAGCCAAGGGAACCTCCTCGACGGCTGCGGGCGGGGCGGGCGGAAAAATCTCATAGAATGGTCGCCCCAGCCAAGAGAATCGCTCCCATCAACCGGGGGGTGCGCAGCCCTTGCCCGCCGTGGCGTCCCAGGCCCGACCCTATCTCCTGCTTCTCCTGCTCCTGGCGGGTGCCGCCGGCCTGCTCTGGATCACCGCCCCGGAGCGTCGGCCGGCACCGGCGCCCCAGGTCCCGCTGCGGGTGGAGACGGCGACGGTGGAGCTAGCGGACCTGCAGCCCAAGGAGCGGGCCGTGGGGGTGCTCGTCCCTGCCCGGCGGGCGGTGCTGCGCTTCGAGGTCAGCGGCCGGGTGCGGGAGCGTCGGGTGGAGCCGGGCCGGCAGGTGGAGGCCGGGGAGGTGCTCCTGGCGCTGGAGGAGGGGGATCTGCGCGATGCCTTGGCGCGCGCGGAGGCGGCGCTGGAGCTGGAACAGAGGGCAGCGGAGCGGGACCGCCGGCTGCTGGCGCTCGCCGAGGAGGCGGCCCGGCTCCAGCGCCGGGAGGTGGAGCGCCTGCGCCGCCTGGAGGGCGGGGATCTGGCCCCGGCCTCCGCCCGGGAGGAGGCCCGTCGCCGCCTCCTGCAGCTGGAGGGGGAGGTGGTGCGCCTCCAGGCGCAGGTGGCCGCCGCCCCCGCCCGGCTGCGCCGCCTGGAGGCCGAGCGCTCCCGGGCGCGGCGGGACCTGGAGCGCGCCGTGCTGCGGGCCCCCTTTGCCGGCACGGTGGCTACCGTGGGCCTGGAGGTGGGCGAGCGGGCCACCCCCGCGGTGGCCGCCGTGGTCCTGGTGGAGACCCGCCGGTTGCACCTGCGTGTGCAGGCTGGCCCCGAGGCGGCCCGCTCCCTGCGCCTCGGCCAGGAGCTGACCGTGGAGGCCGCGGGCCGCCGGCTGCGGGGACAGGTGGTGGCGCTGGGCTCGGAGCCCGAGGCCGGGTCGGCCACCTATCCGGTGGTGGTGGAGCTCCCCGGCGAGGGGCTGCTGCCCGGGCAGGCGGCCGTGGCCCACCTGCCCCTGCCTCCGCTGCAGGCCGTGCCCGTGGTGCCCGAGGCGGCCCTGGTGCGCGAGGGGGATCGGGCCTACGTGGTGGTGGTGGCGGCGGATGGGCGGACCCAGCACCGGCCGGTGCGCCCCGGTCCCCGGCAAGGGGCGCTGCGGGCGGTGCTGGAAGGGCTGGCCGGCGGCGAGCGGGTGGTGGTGCGGGATGCGGCCGCTTTGGGCGATGGCGTGGCGGTGGCGCCTGCTGGAGGCGGCAGGGGAGGCCTGGCGGGAGAGACCGGGGACGGGGCCCGTCGGTGAGCCTGCTGATCCGCTTGGCCCTGCGCTATCCCCTGCTGGCCAACCTGGCCCTGGTGCTGGTGGCCG
>WFXX01000042.1 GCA_015490395.1 Gammaproteobacteria bacterium
ACGGGGGGCCGGCCCGATGGGGAGGGACGCTGTGCTGGGGTGCGCCGCCTGCTGCGCCTGCGCCATGTTCCGCTCCGCGCGCGATGTGGGGCCTCCCCGCGAGGCCCGTCGGGCGGACATGATAGCAGCAGGGGTCCTTAGGGGCGGGGGAGGAAGGACCTCAACAGGCGCCGGGCGAAGCAGGCGCAGGGGTCCTCGCCCGCATAGCGGTGCAGGTGCCGGAGCAGATAGGCCTCCAGCTCCTCCCGTCGGACCACGGCGCGCGGGGGCTGACCGGTGAGGCGGGCCAGGAGGCGCCGCTCGGGCTCGGTCAGGGCGATGCGGTCTGCGCAGCGGAGCACGACGTCGTTTCCCTCAGGTTCTTGTGTAGGCGAGGGGATTGTAGCACAAAGTTATACAAAATGTGCGACATCAAGCGGCGGCGCGCACGTTGAGCTCGGCCATGGCCCGATCCGCCCAGGCCACCGCCTCCAGATAGGCCTCGGGGAGGCGGGCGGTCGGGCATGCTGCTTCCTCCTTCGTGCCGCTCTCCTTCGTCGGATGGGGGTGCTCCTGGGAGAGGGCATCCCATTCGCCCCGCTCGTAGGCCAGCACGCAGCGCAGCACCTGGCCCAGGCGGCCCTCGCCCCGCAGCAGGGCGCTGGTGATCTCGGGGGCAAGGGGCAGCTGCTCCAGGAGCGCATCCATGGGCTGGTCCAGCATCACGTCCAGCATGGACAGCAGCCCGGCGGTGAAGTAGGTCTCCGGGGCCCCGTCCTCGCGGGTGGGGGCCAGCAGCTCGCACATCTTGGCCCGCACCAGAGCGGTGACCAGGAGCTCGGCCGGCTTGTCCTCCAGGGTGGAGAAGGCGATGAGGGTGACCCAGTTGCGCAGGTTCCGGATCCCCAGGTAGACGATGGCGTGGTGCAGGGAGGTGATGGGCCGGCCCAGCCCCAGGAAGGCCGAGTTGAGGTAGCGCAGCAGCTTGTAGGTGAGGGCCACGTCTTGGCCGACGGCCTCGGCCAGCTCGCCCACGCCGGCCCGGGGATCGTGCAGCCGGGCCAGCAGGCGCAGCACGGTCAGCCGGCTGGGTGCCAGGGTGCGCCGCTCCAGCACGTGTGGCTGGGCGAACCAGAAGCCCTGGAAGAGTTGGAAGCCCAGCGCCTGAGCCATCCGGAACTGTTCGGGGGTCTCGATCTTCTCGGCCAGGAGGGTCAGGCCCCGGCCGCCCAGGGCCTGGACTTGGCGGCGCAGCTCCGGCTCGGACAGGGCCTGCACGTCCAGCTTGACCACGTCCGCCAGGCCCACCAAGGGGGCGTGGGAGCGGTCGAGGACGAAGTCGTCCAGGGCCAGCCGGAAGCCCTGCCGGCGTAGCCGGCGCAGGCCCTCCAGCAGGGCCTGGTCCACGGGCACGTCCTCCAGGACCTCCAGCACCACCTGGCGGGGGGCGAAGGGCAAGGGATAGTCCCCCACCAGGAAGCCCCGAGGGAGGTTGACGTAGGCGTCGTGCCGCCCGGCCAGGTGCTCCAAGCCGAACTCCATGAACAGGTTGAGGATGACCTGGGCCGTGGCTTGCTCGGGCTCCTCCACCGCCGCCCGCGCGCAGGTGGGGCAGCTGCGGTAGAGCAGCTCATAGGCCCGCACCTGGAGTCCGGCGTCGAAGATGGGCTGGCGCCCGATGTAGACCTGATCCATCGCTCGGCTCGCTGCAGGGCCGCGCCCCAGCGGCCCCGGAGGGCGCGCGGGGTCCCAGTAGCCTATCGGATCGGTGGATCGGTTCTTGAGAAAAGCGAGGGGGTGCTTCAGGCCTCCAGCCTCCGGTAGCGGATCCGCCGCGGCTGGAGCTCGTCCTCGCCCAGCCGACGGCGGCGGTCGGCCTCGTAGTCGGCGTAGTTGCCCTCGAACCACACCACCCGGGAGTCGCCCTCGAAGGCCAGGATGTGGGTGGCGATGCGGTCCAGGAACCAGCGGTCGTGGGAGATGACCATGGCGCAGCCGGGAAAGTCCAGCAGGGCCTCCTCCAGGGCCCGCAGGGTCTCCACATCCAGGTCGTTGGTGGGCTCGTCCAGGAGCAGGAGGTTGCCCCCCGAGCGCAGCAGCTTGGCCAGGTGCACCCGGTTGCGCTCGCCCCCGGAGAGCTCCCGCACCCGCTTCTGCTGGTCGGGGCCACGGAAGTTGAAGCGGCTCACATAGGCCCGGGACTGGATCTGGTAGCCTCCCACGGTGATCAGGTCCTGCCCGTCCGAGATCTCCTCCCAGACGGTCTTGTCCCCGTCCAGGGCCTCCCGGGTCTGGTCCACATAGGCCAGCTGCACGGTCTCGCCGATGCGCAGCTCGCCCCCGTCGGGCCGCTCCTGGCCGGTGATGATCCGGAACAGGGTGGTCTTGCCGGCCCCGTTGGGCCCGATCACCCCCACGATGCCGCCCCGGGGCAGGCTGAAGCTCAGGCCGTCGAAGAGGAGCCGGTCCCCGTAGGCCTTGCGCAGGTCCCGGGCCTCCACCACCAGCTCGCCCAGGCGCGGGCCGGGGGGGATGTAGATCTCCTTGGTCTCGTTGCGCCGCTGGTATTCCTGGGAGGCCAGCTCCTCGAAGCGGGCCAGGCGGGCCTTGCTCTTGGCGTGGCGCCCCTTGGGGCTGGAGCGCACCCATTCCAGCTCGGCCCGCATGGCCTTGATGCGGGCCTGCTCCCGGCGCTCCTCCTGCTGCAGGCGCCTCTCCTTCTGCTCCAGCCAGGAGGAGTAGTTGCCCTTCCAGGGGATCCCGTGGCCCCGGTCCAGCTCCAGGATCCACTCGCAGACGTTGTCCAGGAAGTAGCGGTCGTGGGTGACCAGGACCACGGTGCCCTTGTACTCGGCCAGATACCGCTCCAGCCAGGCCACGGACTCGGCGTCCAGGTGGTTGGTGGGCTCGTCCAGCAGGAGCATGTCGGGGGCCGAGAGGAGCAGGCGGCAGAGGGCCACCCGGCGCTTCTCGCCGCCGGAGAGCTTGGTGACGTCGGCATCCCAAGGGGGCAGGCGCAGGGCCTCGGCGGCCACCTCCAGCTTGCGGTCCAGGTCCCAGGCCCCAGCGGCGTCGATGGCGTCCTGGAGGCGGGCCTGCTCCTCCAGGAGGCGGTTCATCTCCTCCTCCTCCAGGGGCTCGGCGAAGCGCATGCTGATCTCGTTGAAGCGCTCCACCAGGGCCTTGGCCTCGGCCACGCCCTCCTCCACGTTGCCCCGCACGTCCTTGGCCGGATCCAGCTCCGGCTCCTGGGGCAGGTAGCCGATGCGGATCCCGGGCTGGGGTCGGGCCTCGCCGTGGAAGTCCTGGTCCACCCCCGCCATGATGCGCAGCAGGGTGCTCTTGCCCGCCCCATTGAGGCCGATGACCCCGATCTTGGCCCCGGGGAGGAAGCACAGGGAGATGTCGCGCAGGACCTCGCGCTTGGGCGGGACCACCTTGCCCACCCGGCTCATGGTGTAGACGTACTGGGCCATGGCTCGCTCGTCTGGCTTCGGAAAGCGGGCCGCGGACGCGGCGGCGGCATTATAGCGGCAGGCGGCCGCCGTCAGGACGGCGGGCGTCGACCTGCCGGCGCCGGGTGTCAGCCGCCTGTCGCGGGTCCGGCCCCGAGATGGGCGGCCGCCGGCAGGGGCTTGATCGCCCATGCCTGCAACGGGCTGGCACGCGTCCTGCAAAGAGAAGGGCGTGGTTCGGATCGACCCTGTCTGCTTGCTGAGCCACGTCCATCCCTCTCCCTGACCTTAGGGGGCGCAAGGAGGCGCCCCCAATTTTTAGACCACGCGCTCGTTGCCCCCGTCCACGGGAATCTGCGCCCCGGTGGTGCAGCGGAACAACGGCCCGCAGAGCTCCGCGGCCAGCTCCGCCACGTCCCGGCTGGTGACCTCCACCTCGAGCAGGTTGCGCCGCTTGTAGGCCTCCACGCTCACCCCGTAGTGGGCGGCCCGGGCCCGCAGGACCTCCTCGGTCCACAGGGCGGTGTCGAAGACGGCATGGGGGTGGAGGGTGTTGACGCGGATCCCGTCGCTCCCCCACTCCAGGGCGGCCACCCGGGCCAGCTGCTGCAGGGCGGCCTTGGAGGCCGAGTAGGCCGCCGCCCCAGGCCCGGGGGCGGGCACGTTCTTCGAGCCCATCACCACCACCCGGCCGCCCCGGGGGGCCTCCCGGAGAAGGGGATGGGCCTCGCGCATCAGGTTCAGGTTGGCGTCCAGGTTCACGGCAAGGACCCGCCGCCACTCGGCCTCGTCGAGCTCGGCGATGCGCCGCCCCGGGGGGAAGACGCCAGCGTTGAGCACCAGCATGTCCAGCCCGCCGAAGGCCCGCACCCCCGCCTCTAGGGCCTGCTCCAGGGCCCCGGCATCGGTCAGGTCGCACACCAGCCCCCGGTAGGCCGGCCCCGAGGCCGCCTCGCGCACGCCCTCGTCCCGGTCCAGGCCGATCACGGCCGCTCCCCGGCGCAAGAGGGCCTGCACGCAGGCCCGGCCGATCCCCGAGGCCGCGCCGGTCACCAGGGCCACCTCGCCGGTGAAGACGGGGGGCTCGCCGGCGCGCTTGAGCTTGGCCTGCTCCAGGTCCCAGTACTCCATGTCGAACAGGTCCCGCATGGGTAGGGCCCGGTAGCCCCCCAAGGCCTCGGCGCGCAGGATGACGTCGATGGTGTGCTCGTAGATGTCCCGGACGATGGCGGCATCCTTGGGGCTGCGCCCCACGGTGCACAGGCCCCACTCGGGGTCCAGGATCACCCGGGGGGCGGGGTCCAGCATGGTCTTGGGCTCGCGGGCCTGCGGGGCGTGCTCGTGGAAGTAGGCCTGGTAGTCCCGAGCAAAGGCCTCCACGTCCCGGCCCAGGCAGGGCAGGGGCTTGGTGCGGATGACGTGGTCCGGGGTGATCGGACCCTGGCGGGCGATGCGCCCCACCTCCGGGTGCCGGGCGAAGGCCCGGCCCTTGGGATCGTCGTGCACGGCCAGGATCATGGGTCGGCCGGCCAGGCGGGAGAGGCGCCGGCGCAGGGCGGCCACCTCCTTGCGGATGGGGCTCGGCGGGGGCGGGGCCTCGGGCAGGCCCACGGACCAGGCCCGCCGGGACCGGAGGTGCTCCTCGGCCAGGGTGACCAGCTCGATCATGCGCTCGTAGGACTCCCGGGCCGTCTCCCCGAAGGAGAAGATCCCGTGCTGGAGCAGCACCATGCCCATGGTCTGGGGGCCGGCCTCGGCCGGGAAGCGCCGGGCCACCTCCCGGGCCAGGTCGAAGCCGGGCATGACGTAGGGCACCACCACCACCCGGTCCCCGTAGATCTCCCGCACCCGGGCCTCGCCGTCGGGGGTGTTGGTGACGGTGACCACCGCATCCGCGTGGGTGTGGTCCACGTAGCGGTGAGGGAGCACGGCATGCAGGATGGCCTCCACCGAGGGGGTGGGGGCCCCGGCCCGGGTGCAATGGGTCTTGAGCTCGTTGACCATCTCCGGGTCCGAGAGCCGCTCCAAGGAAGCCAGGCGCACCAGGTGCTCCAGGCGCACCGGGGCGAAGCCCTCGGCGTCGATGTCGGCCAGGTCCCAGCCGCTTCCCTTGACGTAGAGGATGTCCTCCTCCTCGCCCAGGAGGTTGCGCTCGCGGAGCTTGACCGAGGTGTTGCCGCCGCCGTGCAGCACCAGCTCCGGCTCCCGGCCCAGGAGCCGGGAGGTGTAGACCCGCAAACCCAGCTCGCCGCCCTCGCGCTCGAAGCGGGCCGCCTCCTCGTCGTTCCAAAGGCTCCTCATCGGATGCTCTCCTCCGCAGCAGAACGAGAAAAGGTGGCAAGTGGGGCGAGGCGTCTCAGGAGGGGACCGGCTCCCCCAAGGCCTTGAGCAGCTCGCCGATGGCGGGGGTGGCCACCAGGTCCGCCCCGCAGGCCAGCAGCTCCCGCGCCTCCGCCAGGCGCGCCACCTCAGCGAAGACCCAGCGCCAGGGACCCTGCCACAGCCCTTCCTGGGGCACGGGGGGACGGGTGACCAGATAGTCCGGGACCAAGGAGGCGGCCCGGGAGCGGGCTTCAGGATCGCCGGGGGACAACTCCCAGGCGATACGACTCAGCCCCATGGCCCGTCCGGTGCGCAGGGCCAGCACGTCGGAGCCGGCCAGCACGCAGCGCCCGCCCAGGGGCTCCAGCACGGGCACCACGGCCTTGAGGGCCTTCTCCCGCCCATGGGCCTCCAGGCTCTCCTGGCCCAGCCAGACGAAAGCCGTCACCTCCGGCCACTGTCGCAGGAGGGCCACAGCCTCCTCCAGGGTAGGCACGGTCACCTTGCTGAAGCGCTGGTGGAAGCGTCCCGGCTCGTTGGGGCAGAGCCGTCGCAGCCGCTCCAAGGGGGTCTGCACGATGCGGCCCCGGTGGCCGGTGGTGCGCAGCAGGCTGGCGTCCCGGAAGAGCACCGGGGTCCGCTCGGCAGTCAGCTGCACATCGAAGGCCACGTAGTAGGCCCCCGCCCGCAAGGCGGCCTCGATCCCCTCCAGGGTGTTCTCGGGATAGCGGCGGGGGTAGCCGCGCTGGGCGATGAGGAGGGCGGCGGCGCTGCCGGGCTTGGTGTGGGGATTCACAGGCCGTCGATCCCTTGTCTCGGATGAAGGGTCCCGTACTAGGGGGGGCTTCCGCCTGGCGGCTGGGCCCGGCGGGGGCTAGCAATGTACAACGGCCCTTGCGTTCCGGGCAAACCGGCGCAGCCGGAGGGCTGGGACCGATGCGGAAAGGGATCGGCGGGCCGATGGCGTCCCCAACGGGATTCGAACCCGTGTCGCCACCTTGAAAGGGTGGTGTCCTAGGCCGTCTAGACGATGGGGACGTTAGGCGCCGACCCGCATGATGCTGCGGCGACGACAGGGACCGGCTGGGCAGCCCCCGGTGCTTGGTGGAGCTAGGCGGGATCGAACCGCCGACCTCCTGCATGCCATGCAGGCGCTCTCCCAGCTGAGCTATAGCCCCAATGAGACAGCCATTGTGCGCAACGCCCGCACGCCGTGTCAAGGAATTCTTACGCGCCCTCTTGAGATGAGGCGCGCAGCCATGCCACCGCCTTGTCGAGGCGGGCCAGCGTCCGCTCCCGCCCCAGCAGGCGCAGGGTGACGTTGATGGGAGGTGAGACGGCCCCCCCCGTGACCGCCACCCGCACCGGCTGGGCCAGCTTGCCCAGCTTCAGGCCCTGGGCCTCGGCGGTGGCCACCACCGCCTCGTGGATGGCCTCGTCGGTCCAGGGCTCCAGGTCCGCCAGGCGCCCCCGCAGGGCCTCCAAGGCAGGGAGCACCTCCGGCCGGAGGTGCTTGGCGGCGGCCTTCTCGTCGTAGCCCTCCGGCTCCCGGTAGAAGTAGTGGCTGGCCTCGGCCATTTCCTTGAGGGTCTTGGTGCGCTCGCGCTGGGCCCGCACCACCTCGTGCAGGGGCGGGCCCTGGGAGGGGTCCAGGCCCGCGCGGCCCATGTGCCAGCTCAGGTGGTGGGCCACGTGGAGGGGGTCCAGACTCTTGAGATAGTGCTGGTTGAGCCAGAGCAGCTTGGAGGGATTGATGGTGGAGGGGGCCTTGTGCACCGCCTCCAGCTCGAAGAGCTCGATCATCTCGTCCAGGGAGAAGATCTCCCGATCCCCGTGGGACCACCCCAGGCGCACCAGATAGTTGAGCAGGGCCTCGGGCAGGTAGCCCTCGTCCCGGTACTGGAGCACCGAGACTGCCCCGTGCCGCTTGGACAGCCGGGCCCCGTCGGGCCCCAGGATCATGGGCACGTGGGCGTAGACCGGCGGCTCGGCCCCCAGGGCGCGGAGGATGTGGATCTGCCGGGGGGTGTTGTTCAGGTGGTCGTCTCCTCGGATCACATGGGTGATGCCCATGTCCAGGTCGTCCACCACCACGCTGAGGTGGTAAGTGGGCATGCCGTCGGAGCGGGCGATGACCAGGTCGTCCAGCTCCTCGTTGCGGAACACCACCCGGCCCCGGATGCGGTCCTCTACCACCACCGTGCCCTCCCGAGGGGTCTTGAAGCGCACCACGTAGGGCTCGCCCTCGCGGGCGGGCAGGTCCAGGTCCCGGCAATGGCCATCGTAGCGGGGCTTCTCCCTGCGGGCCAGCTGCTCCGCCCGCAGGCGCTCCAGGCGCTCCCTGGAGCAGTAGCAGCGGTAGGCCTTGCCCTCGGCCAGGAGCCGCCGCACGGCATCGTCGTAGCGCTCCCGGCGCCGGCTCTGGAAGAAGGGCCCCTCGTCATACTCCAGACCCAGCCAGGCCAGCCCCTCCAGGATGGCGTTCACCGACTCCGCCGTGGAGCGCTCCCGATCGGTATCCTCGATGCGCAGGATGAAGGCGCCCCCGTGCCGCCGGGCATAGAGCCAGGCGTACAAAGCGGTGCGGGCCCCGCCGATGTGCAGGTAGCCGGTGGGGCTGGGGGCGAAACGGGTTCTGACGGTCATGGCAGCCCTCCGTGACGGGGGCGGGATTCTAGCAGGCAGAAGCGTTTGACGCCCCTCGGGGCGATCCCTACAATGGGCCGCTCCCGGTGCGGGCGGCTAGCTCAGCGGGAGAGCACTGCCTTCACACGGCAGGGGTCGCTGGTTCGATCCCAGCGCCGCCCACCAATCCTTTCAAGATGTTGTGATCACCTCCTGATCGCGTTTCCATTCCCAACGTGACTCAAACGTGACTCGCTGCCCCGGGTCAGAACCTCCACGGCGGCGGCCAGGCCACCCGAGGCGTGCGTGGCTTGACCCGGGCATCGCCAGGGCATGTTGATACTGTGGTGCCGGGGCGGGTACCCAGACGGCGAGCCTCGGTGGTACGGCTGCTAAGGGCCGCCCGTGCTGCCCAGGGGACCTAGGGTCTTCCCCGTATCCCCGCCAACTCCGTGGGCTTTCCCTTGGCGGTAGGTCGTAGGGGGCGGTGGCCACCGGGGTCCCGCCGATACCGGCACCACGGTAGGCTTCAAGCTGCCTTCGCCAGTGTGAACCTGTCTGCCGCTGAAGCGAATGGCGTCGATTGGGGAGTTGGGGCATCGGGTGGTAGACGGTGTGCACCAGGTTGTCCACGGTGTTGTCCACGGTCTCGCCGGGCCCCTTGCCCGCGGATGTCATCTTCCGGGGACCAGGTGATGGGGGCGGATACAGCGGCGGGACGGTGATGGGTTGAGCCTTGGGCTGGATTGAGCCCTGGCCGTATCCAGGCGGTGCCGCTGGGGTGCGGGGGCTGACTGGCGGAAGGCCTGTAGCCTGGCCCTTCTCGCAGGCCAGCCTGGAGCGGTCCGGTTCCGGGCTTCCCTTCCTCACTAAGCATGGAGAGCGGCGCTGCTCGTTGGGTTGCCGGAGACCTTCGGCGCGGTGGCCGGAGCGGGGGAGCGGACGCCAGCGAGGCTTCCGTCTTCTGAGGAGGAAGGTAAGTCAGGTGCCGCCCCAGGTGCTCAAGAGGCGCGGGACGGACAGATGGGGTATGGTGAGGGATCCGCTTGGGACCGGTACCCCTCAAGGCCGGGGGCTGTCCCAGCGGTGAGGAGCAAGGCGTCGGCGGACCTGTGGGGAGATATTCAGCAAGGCAGTAAGGGGAATGGACCGGAG
>WFXX01000043.1 GCA_015490395.1 Gammaproteobacteria bacterium
TCATTGTACCGCGCGACCCCGCCCCGACGCCTCTCCGCCCTCTAGGACGAGGTGGCCTGGCGGCACCTGCAAGGCCGCCAGGCGCCGGGCCAGGGTCTCGGCCTCCTCGGGGTCGCGCAGGGGGCCTATCCGCACCCGGTGCAGCCCGTCGGGTCCGGGGGGGAGCCGGTGGACCCGGGCCGCGGGCAGCACCCGCAGCAGGCGCAGGCGCAGCCGCTCGGCGCCCTCGGGCCGGGCGAAGGCTCCCACTTGCAGGTATAGTCCCTGGGGTCGGGGGGAAAGGGCCCGCACTTCCACCGGGGCGGTGCCTCGCTCGACCATGCCCAGCTTCACCGCCGCAGCGTAGGACAGGTCGATGATGCGCCCTGGGACGAAGGGTCCCCGGTCGTTGATGCGCACCACCACCCGCCGGCCGTTCTCCAGGTTGGTCACCTCCACGTAGGAGGGAATGGGCAAGGTGCGGTGGGCGGCCGTCATGGCATACATATCGTAGGGCTCGCCGCTGGAGGTGGGCCGGCCGTGGAACTTGGTCCCATACCAGGAAGCCAGGCCTCGAGCCACATAGCCCTCCGCGCTGGGCAGCACCCGGTAGCGCACCCCATCCACCTCGTAGAAGGGGGGGTTGGCATGGGGAATAGGGGGCTCGTCCCTGGGGACGGCGTCAGGTACCGCGGCCAGGTCCGGGGGTGGTCGCGCCGGAGGGCCGTCAGCTACAGGCAGCATGCCACAGCTGGCGAGGAAGAGGGCGGCCAAGAGGAGGCCGGCGCGGGTGATCGCCGTCACGGCCCGGTCCTCAGCGGGAGGCGGTGCGCCCCGTGCGCCGCTCGCGGATGGCCTCGGCCAGCTGGTGCACGGCCATGGCGTAGAGGGCGCTGTGGTTGTAACGGGTGATCACGTAGAAGTTGCGCAGCCCCAACCAGTGCTCGGGACCTGCCTCTCCCTCCAGGGCCACCAGGGCGGCTCGAGCCTCCTCCGGCACGGGCGCAGTGGGCTCTACCCCGCGCCGGCGCAGCTCGGCTACCGTGAGCCGGGGCCGCAGCCCCAGCTTCACCAGGGGTGCGGGATCGCCCTGGACCCGGGCCGGCACCGCCACGGCACCGCCTCGCACCCAGCCATGACGGTGCAAGTAGTGGGCCACCGAGCCGATGGCGTCCTCGGTGTCCTCCCACAGATCCCGGCGTCCGTCGGCATCGAAGTCCACCGCATAGTGGCGGTAGCTGCTGGGGATGAACTGGGCCTGCCCCATGGCCCCTGCGTAGGAGCCCTTGATCCGCAGGGGATCGAGGCCCTCCTCGCGGGTCAGCAGGAGGTACTGTTCTAGCTCGCGGGCGAAGAAGCGCGCCCGCGGAGGGTAGGCGAAAGCCAGGGTGCTCAGGGCATCCAGCACCCGCCAGCCGCCCCGGTGGCGGCCGTAGCGGCTCTCCACCCCCAAGATGGCGGTGACCACCTCGGGGGGGACGCCGTAGCGGCGCTCGGCCCGCTCCAGGACAGCGGCGTGCCGGTCCCAGAAGGCTACCCCTTCACGGATGCGGCCCTCCTGCACGAACAGGTCCCGATAACGGTGCCAGGGCAGGCTCTCGGCGGGACGGGCGATGGCCTCCAGGATGCGCCGCTGCAGCCTCGCCTCGGCAAAGAGCTGCTCGAGCTCCTCCCGCGCGAAGCCGTGCCGCTGCACCATGCGCTCCACGAAGGCCCGTACCGCATCCCGGGGCAGGGGCTCGCCGGCGGCGGCCAGGGGGACCAGCGCCAGAAGAAGGGCGGGGGCGAGGCGGCGGAGCAGGCCCATCAGCCCGAGAGCAGCTTGCGGTGGGTGTGCACGGACATGAGCATACCGAAGGCGGCCATCATGGTCACCAGGGAGGTGCCCCCGTAGCTGATCAGGGGCAGCGGCAGGCCCACCACCGGCAGCAGCCCGGTGACCATGCCGATGTTGACGAAGACGTAGACGAAGAAGGTTAGCACCAGGCTGCCGCACAGCAGACGGGTGAAGGTGCTCTGGGCCTGGATGGCGATGGCCAGACCTCGAATGACCACGAACAGGTACAAGGCTAGCAGCAGGAGGATCCCGATGAGCCCGAACTCCTCGCCGAGGACGGCGAAGATGAAGTCGGTGGAGCGCTCGGGCAGGAACTCCAGATGGGCCTGGGTGCCGTTGAGCCAGCCCTTGCCGAACAGACCCCCGGAGCCGAGGGCGATCTTGGACTGGATAATGTGGTAGCCGGCTCCCAAGGGGTCGCTCTCGGGGTCCAGGAAGGTGAGCACCCGCTGGCGCTGGTAGTCGCGCAGGAAGTGCCAGAGCACCGGCGCCGAGGCCAGCCCCCCCAGGGCGGTCAGCCCCACCAGGCGCCAGGAGATGCCCGCCAGCAGGAGCACGCACAGACCCGAGGAGCCTACCAGCAGGGCCGTGCCCAGGTCGGGCTGCAGGGCGATGAGCACCACCGGGACGGCCACCAGGAGGAGGCTGATCGCCAGGGCCCGCGGGCCGGGGGGCAGGGGCCGTGCGGCCAGGTGGCGGGCCAGCATCAGGGGCACGGCCAGCTTCATCAGCTCCGAGGGTTGGAAGCGCATGATCCCCAGGTCGAGCCAGCGCTGGGCCCCCTTGCCCTCGTCACCTACCCAGAGCACGGCCAGCAGTAGCCCCAGCCCCAACCCGTAGGCCCAGGGTGCCCAGCGCTCCAGGTGGTGTGGGGGCAGCTGGGCCAGGGCCAGCAGCGCGGCGAAGCCCACCCCCAGGCGCAGGAGCTGACGCTCGACCAAGTCCGGGTCCTGGCCCCCGGCGCTATAGAGCACCAGCAAGCCAATGCCGGCGAGCAGGCACAGGGCCACCAGGAGCGGCAGGTCCAGGTGCAGCTCCCGAGCCAGGGAGCCCCCGCGGGCCCGCTCCCAGGGGGCGCTGCGCCTCATTGCCTCTCCCCCCGGGCTCGATCCGGGATCGGGAGCAGGCCCTCCCGCTCTAGGTGGCGGTCGATGACTGCCCGGGCCACCGGGCCGGCCACCCGCCCGCCGCTGCCGCCGTTCTCCACCACCACGGCCACGGCGATGCGGGGCCGCTCCACGGGAGCGAAGGCGATGAACAGGGCGTGGTCCCGCAACCGCTCGGCGATCTCCTCGGGCTTGTATTGGTACTCCTCGTCCTGGGGTAGGCCGAAGACCTGAGCGGTGCCGGTCTTGCCCGCCATGCGGTAGCGTAGCCCCTCGGCTAGGCCGTGGGCGGTGCCCTGGGGGTTGCGGATCACCGCCTCCATGGAGGCGATGACCTGTTGCCAGTGGGTCTCCGAGATCCCGGTGACCCGGCCGGCGGGCTCGGGGTCCAGCACCGACAGCCCGCCGCCTGGTCGGCGGGTGGCCAGCAGCAAGCGAGGCCGGTGCACCAAGCCGCGGGCGGCCAGCACCGCCGTGGCCTGAGCCAGCTGCAGGGGCGTGGTCAGCAGATAGCCTTGGCCGATGCCGGCGATGAGGGTCTCGCCGGGGAACCAGGGCTCGCCCTTGACCCGCCGCTTCCAGGCCCGGGTAGGGAGCAGCCCCGAGGCCTCCCCGGGCAGATCCACCCCGGTGGGGCGGCCGAAGCCGAAGCGGGCCAGGAAGGCGCTCATGCGGTCGATGCCGAGGTTGTAGGCCAGGTCGTAGAAATACACGTCACAAGAGTGCAGCATGGCCCGTCGCAGGTTCATGCTCCCGTGGCCGGTACGCTTCCAATCCCGATACCGGCGCTGGCTGCCCTCGAGCACGTACCAGCCTGGGCAGTAGACCCGGGTGGCCGCGGTGACCACCCCGTGGACCAGCCCGGCCAGGCCTAGGAAGGGCTTGAGGGTGGAGCCGGGCGGGTAGTTCCCCTGCAGGGCGCGATCGAAGAGGGGCTTGTCCGGATCTTCGCGCAGGGCCCGGTAGGCCTCGGGGTCAATGCCTCCGACAAAGAGGTTGGGGTCATAGGCCGGGGTGCTCACCAGGGCCAGCACCTCCCCGTTGCGGGGGTCGATGGCCACCACCGCCCCCCGGCGTCCGGCCAGGGCCTCTTGGGCCGTGCGCTGCAGCGCCACGTCGATGGTCAGGTACAGGTCCTCCCCCGGCACCGGGGGCTTGCGGGCCAGCACCCGCAGGACGCGGCCGAGCGCGTTGGTCTCCACTTGGTCATAGCCCACCCGGCCGTGGAGGAGGGTCTCGTAGTACTTCTCCACCCCGGCCTTGCCCACGTGGGAGGTGCCCTGGTAGGCAGCCTCATCCAAGCGGGCAAGCTCCGCCTCGCTGATGCGCCCGACGTAGCCCACCGCCCGCACCGTCAGGGGCCCCAGGGGATAGCTACGCATGAGCCGGGCGCGGATGTCCACGCCTGGGAAGCGGTGCCGCTCCACGGCGAAGCGGGCCACCTCCTCCTCGCTCAGGCGCAGCCGCAAAGGGATGGCCGCGAAGGGCCGCCGGCGGGCCAGCCGACGTCGGAAGCGCTCCAGGTCCGCCTCGCTCAGCCGCACCACCCGCCCCAGGGCTCGGAGGGTGGCCTCCAGGTCACCGGTCTGCTCGGGCACCACCTCCAGGCTGAAGGTGGGCACGTTCTGGGCCAGCAGCACCCCGTGGCGGTCGTAGATGAGGCCCCGCGTGGGGGGCACGGGCACCAGGTCCACCCGGTTCTTGTCCGAGAGCGTGGCGTAGTGCTCGTGGGCCAGCACCTGGAGGTAAATGAGACGCCCCAGCAGCACCGCGGTCAGCAGCAGGATGACCACCAGGGCGCCCACAGCCCGGGTGGTGAACAGATGCGTCTCGCGTAGGTGGTCGCGCAAGGGTGTGCGGGGGCGCAAGGGGTCGGGGACAGGCCGGCCCCGCAGCCGCCGCGCCAGCGCCGACCAGAGCCGCTTCCCGGCCATCTCAGCTCACCCGGAAGCGCCGGCGCAGGGCCCGCAGCAGCAGGAACAGGGGTGGCCAGAGGAGGGCGCTGGTGGCCGCGGGCAGCCAGTAGGCCCAGGCCGGGCGGGCCTGGCCCAGGATGCCCTGCACCCAGAGCACCAGCAGCTGCTGCAGGGCCACCAGCACCAGCACGCTGAGGGCCTGCTGCCACAAGGGGAAGAGACGCAGCCGCCGGTGGAGCTTGAGCGTCAGGTAGGCCACCACCGCCAGGCCCAGGGCGTACTGCCCCAGCAATGCCCCGCGCAGTACATCCTGGAATAGGCCAGCCAGCCAACCCACCGCCACCCCTACCCGCTGGGGCACGGCCAGGCACCAGTAGATGAGCACCAGCGCGGTCCACTCCGGGCGCAGCCAGGCCCACTCCCGGGGCATGGGCATTACGGTCAGCAAGTACGCCGCCATGAAGCTGAGCAGGATCACCCAGCCGCCGTGGTGGCGCGGCAGGGGCATGGCTCAGGGG
>WFXX01000044.1 GCA_015490395.1 Gammaproteobacteria bacterium
ATCAAGAGCCTGCGTGGGTCCGATCCCGACGCGGCGCTCTACTGGCTGGCCCGCATGCTCTACGCGGGCGAGGACCCGCGCTTCATCCTGCGCCGCATGCTTATCTTTGCAGCCGAAGACGTCGGGCTGGCCGATCCGAGGGCGCTGCAGGTGGCGACGGCCGCCGCCCAGGCCTTCGACTACGTAGGCATGCCGGAAGGGCAGTTCATTCTGGCCGAGTGCTGTCTATACCTGGCCACCGCGCCGAAAAGCAATTCGACGATGGCCTACTTCAACGCACTGGCCTACGTCGAGCGCGAGCAGTCCGGCGACGTCCCCACCCATCTGAAAGACGCCAGCCGCGACCGCCAGGGCCTCGGCCACGGCCAGGGCTACAAATACCCGCACGCCTACCGCGAACACTACGTCCCCCAGCAGTACCTGCCCGCGCACATGCAGGGCACCTACTTCTACGAACCCTCGGATCAGGGCTACGAGCGCGTCATTGCCGAACGACTGGCCGCCTGGCGCCAGCACGATCTGACCGAAGGCCTGCAAAAACGCCTGCAGCGCTACCTGCCCGACGACACCGATCGGTAGCGCAAGTTATGGACTTTTTTGTACCTTATTGTTCCCCGATCACCCGCTCCTCGATGCATGGATGCCCTCCTGACGGCCGAACACGAAGCACTGCTCGAAGCCGAACGCAACCTGCTGGCCCTCGCCCTGGCCGCCGGGCCGGCCGGGGCCGGAGAGGGGCTGGTGCCCAGCTTCCCCGAGGTGGTGGCCCGGGTCAAGGCCTCGGTGGTGGGAGTGGGCACCCTGGCCCCCTTGCGCGTGCCTCGGGCCCACGTCCTGGGCACCGGCTTCGCGGTGGCCGATGGCCGGCACGTGGTCACCAACCTCCACGTCCTGCCCGAGGTGCTGGACGTGGAGCAGCAGGAGCGGCTGGCGGTCTTCCTCCCTGGCGAGCCCCCGCGGCCCCGCCTAGCCCGGCGGGTGGCCCAGGACGTTGAGCACGACTTGGCCTTGCTGCGCATCTCGGATGCCCCTCTCCCGCCCCTGCCCCTGGGCGACTCGGATCGGGTCCGCGAGGGGGAGCTCTACGCCTTCACCGGCTATCCCCTGGGCTCCGTCCTGGGCCTCTATCCCGTGACCCACCGGGCCCTGGTGGCCGCCATCACCCCGGTGGCCACCCCGGTGGAGCAGGCCCGGAGCCTGGACCCGGCCCTCATCCGGCGCCTGCGCGACCCCTACCCGGTCTTCCAGCTGGACGGGACCGCCTACCCGGGCAACAGCGGCAGCCCCCTGTACGACCCGGCCACCGGCGCGGTGGTGGGGGTGCTCAACAAGGTCTTCGTGGCCGCGGGCCGGGAGCGGGCGCTGGCCGAGCCCAGCGGCATCTCCTTCGCCATCCCGGCGCGCCACGTGCGGGAGCTGCTGGAGCGTGCCGGGCTGGAGCCCTAGCCGCCCCGTCCGAATACCTGGGCACAGGGGCCGGGCGGGCCGCCGGAGGCGCCCCGCGGGCGAAGGCGCTATCATACGCGCCCCCCTCGGCCCCTCGGGGGGGGATTGGGGCCCCTCCGGGGAGCAGCACTGCGTATCGCGACGACCAAGGCACGCCCATGAGCCCATCGATGCCGAGCCGCCTGATCCTCGTGCGCCACGGCGAGTCCGTGTGGAACTTGGAGAACCGCTTCACCGGCTGGGTGGACGTCTCCCTCAGCCCCCGGGGGATGGAAGAGGCCGCCCGGGTGGGCGAGCTGCTGGCCGGAGAGCGCCTGGACGTGGCCTTCACCTCCACCCTCATCCGGGCCTGGGACACCCTCTACGAGATCCTGCGCCGAAACCGCCCCCTGCGCGAGGATGGGCGCGGCTGGATCCGGGTGCTCGAGGAGGCCGGCTCACCTTGGTACGGCCGCTACCACCGGGCCCCGGCCGACGGGGGGCGGCTCCAGGTGCATGCCAGCGAGCGGCTCAATGAGCGCTGCTACGGCGACCTGCAGGGCCTGAACAAGGACGAGGCCCGCCGCCGCTTCGGCGAGGAGCAGGTGCACCTGTGGCGGCGCAGCTACGACGTCGCCCCACCGGGTGGGGAGAGCCTGGCCGATACTGCCGAGCGGGTCATGCCCTACTTCCGTGAGCGCATCGTCCCCGAGCTGGAGCGGCGTGGCCGTACGGTCCTGGTGGTGGCCCACGGCAACTCCCTGCGGGCCCTGGCCATGCACCTGGAGGGCATGAGCCGGGAGCAGATCCTGCGCTACGAGATCCCTACGGGGGTGCCGCACGTCTACACCTTCCGCGCCGGCCCCCGAGGGCTGGTCCTGGAAGGCAAGGAGGTGCTCCAGACCGCCGCCTGAGGCCCGCCTCGCTCCCGAAAGGGGCCGCCGCGGTCCCGCGCCGACTATCCTTCGGGCGGGATCCTTCCGGGTGCAGGAGGCGAGGCATGGCGCAGGCGCTCCCCGGGCGGGCCACCGACGACTACCAGGGCCAGGACCCCCAGCAGACCCTCACCGATCTGCAGACCGACCTGCAGACGGGCGTGGGCGGGCGCGAGGCCCAGCGGCGCCTGAAGCTGTACGGGCCCAACGAGGTGGAGGAGAAGGAGGAGCCCCTCTGGCACCGCATCTTCCGCCGCTTCTGGGGACCCATCCCGTGGATGATCGAGACCGCCGCCGTCCTCTCCGCCCTGGTGGGCAAGTGGGAGGACTTCACCATCATCGTCGTCATGCTGTTGGTGAACGCGGGCCTGG
>WFXX01000045.1 GCA_015490395.1 Gammaproteobacteria bacterium
CCCCTCTCCTTGGGCCCCCTCCTGCCCCGCCAGAAAGGCCTGCAGCAGGTCCATGGGCAGGGGGAATACGATGGTGGAGCTCTTCTCCCCAGCGATGGCGGTGAGGGTCTGCAGATAGCGCAGCTGCAGGGCCTGGGGGCGGCGGCCCAGGATCTCGGCGGCCTCCACCAAGCGCCGGGCCGCCTGCAGCTCGCCTTCGGCGTGGATGATCTTGGCCCGGCGCTCGCGCTCGGCCTCGGCTTGGCGGGCGATGGCGCGGATCATGCTCTCGTCGAGGTCCACGTGCTTGATCTCCACGTTGGTCACCTTCACCCCCCAGGCCGTGGTCTGCTCGTCCAGGATGCGCTGGATATCGGCATTGAGCTTTTCCCGCTCCGCGAGCATCTCATCCAGCTCGTGCTGGCCCAGCACCGAGCGCAAGGTGGTCTGAGCCAGCTGGCTGGTGGCCTCATCGTAGCTCTCGACCTGGATCACCGCCCGCTCTGGGTCCACCACCCGGAAGTAGACCACGGCGCTGACGCGCACCGAGACGTTGTCCCGGGAGATCACGTCCTGCTGGGGCACGTCCAGCACCACCGTGCGCAGGTCCACCCGCACCATCTGCTGGATGCCAGGCACCACGAGGATCAGGCCCGGTCCCTTGACCTTCCAAAAGCGTCCCAGGGTGAAGATCACGCCTCGCTCATACTCCCGCAGCACCTTAAGCGCGGTGGCGAAGAAGGCCGCCAAGGCCCCCACCAGAACCAGCCAGTAATAGGCCGACAGCATCTCAGCCTCCTCCTTCCTCCCGGGCGCCCGCCGGCGCCGGCTCCACCTCCAGGACCAGGCCATCCCGGCCCCGCACCAACACCCGCTGGCCCGGGCGCAGGGGTACCGGGCAGCGGGCCTCCCACAGCTCCCCCTGCACCCGCACGCGCCCCTCGTGCCCATAGAGGCCCTGGCGGAAGTGCTCCACCGCCTCGCCCTCGGCCCCGGCCAGAGCTTCGCGGCCGCTCACCACGGGCCGCCGCCGGGCCTTGAGGGCCATGCCCGCCACCAGGACCAAGAAAGCCAGGCTCAAGAGGCTCATGACGCCAATCAGAGGCAGCGAGAGGCCAAAGCCGGGAGCCTCGGTATCCATGAGGATCACCGAGCCGATGATGAAGGCCACCACACCCCCCAGCCCCAGGGCCCCGAAGCTGGGCACCGCCGCCTCGGCCACCATGAGCGCCACCCCGAGCAGGATCAAGGCCACCCCGGTGTAGTTCACAGGCAGCACCTGGAAGGCGTAGAGGGCCAGCAACAGAGCGATGGCCCCCACCACCCCGGGGGCGACGAGGCCCGGGTTGGCGAACTCGTAGATCAACCCGTAGAGGCCGATGAGCATGAGCACATAGGCCACGTTGGGATCGGTGAGCACCGCCAGGAGCCGGGTGCGCCAGTCCGGCGGCAGCTCCAGCACCGGAGCTTGGGCGGTGCGCAGTATCCGTTCCTCGTCGGCAACGTGCACCCGACGTCCCTCCAAGGCCTGCAGGAGCGCCCTCAAGTCCGGCGCCACCAGGTCCACCACCCCTTCCTGCAAGGCCTGCCCGGCCTCTAGGCTGGCGGCCTCGCGCACCGCCCGCTCTGCCCAGTCGGCGTTGCGTCCCCGCAGCCTGGCCAGGGAACGGATGTAGGCCACCGCGTCGTTCACCGCCTTGCGCTCCGTGGCCGAGGGGCCTTCCGCCTCCCCGGGCCGCCCCCCGCCCAAGGCTACGGGGGTGGCCGCCCCCAGGTTGGTGCCCGGCGCCATGGCGGCCACGTGGGCCGCGTACAGGATATAGGTGCCGGCGCTGGCCGCCCGGGCCCCCGGCGGGGCCACATAGGCCACTACCGGCACCGGCGAGGCCAGGATCGCCTGGACGATGTCGCGCATGGCCGCATCCAGTCCTCCCGGGGTATCCAGACGCAGCACCACGGCCTGGGCCCCTGCCTCCACGGCTCGATCCAGCCCACGCTCGACATAGTCGGCCGTGGCCGGGCCGATGGGGCCTTCCAGGCTGAGCACGGCCACAGGAGAGGCTGGAGCGGCCGCCGCCCACCAAGCCCCCGCCATTCCCGACGCCATCAGGCAGAGGGCGAAGAGACGGATCAGAGGCCGAACGGCCGCAGCGGGACGGCACATGCCACTGGCGCTCCCTGAAACGGCTGTCCCATACAAGTAGCACAAGCGCAGGGCTGCGGGGCCGGGCCGCTGGGTACCTACCCCGGGCGTCGGGGGGATCGAGCCCAATGCGACGCGGCGGCGGAGGCCGCCCTGGCCCAGGGCCCCGAGGTCGCGGCCTGCCGACACAGCCCACACCCCTGCCCGGAGGCTTCCCGAAGGCCGGTAGCGCCGGCGGCTTGGAGGTCTACCTGGAGGCCCGGAGCCGCCTCCGCGCCAGCTCATCCGCCACGCACGGCCGCCTATCGGAAGGACCCCCGGCGCCGCCTCCCCGGCCGCCCGCGGAGGCCTTCCGTGCGGCTTGGAGGCTGGCGCGAGATTCGCTTCCCCCACAGCCGCGACCCGGACGCCTCCCACATCGTCGAACCCGGGACCGGGAAGCCTGCGACCGCTCTCAAGGAGGAGAAGGGGCCGCCCTTCAAGAGGACCTCCGAGAGGCCATGGCCTGGGGAATCACCGGTACCCCCTGTTGGTGTTCAACTGGTGTTCAACTGGTGTTCAACTGGTGTTCAACTGGTGTTCAACGGGCGCAAGGCCCTCCATCCTCCTGGCCGTCATCCTGGCCCGGGGCGACCCTGAGCACCCCCCCTTTGCCGCCCTGCTCCTGCTGCCCTTGCCCCGCCGGTGAGCAGACGCGGAGCGCGGGCTATGCTGTAGCCCGGGAAGGCACACGGAGGCCCGAGCCTTGGCCGAGCAGGGCGGCCGGCCCCTGGCGGGCTGGGAGCTGTTCCGTCACGATGCGGACATCGGGGTGCGGGGCTGGGGGCCCAGCGCCGCCGAGGCCTTCGCCCAGGCGGCCACGGCCCTCGCTGCGGTGGTCACCGACCCGCATCGGGTGGCCCCCCGGGAGCGGGTGGCGGTGCGGGCCGAGAGCCCGGACCTGGAGCTGCTCCTGGTGGACTACCTGAACGCCCTGATCTACGAGATGGCCACCCGCCACCTCCTCTTCGCCCGGCACCAAGTGCGCATCGAGCCCGAGCCCCGGGGGGGCCCGCCCCCCGCGGGGGGCTACCGGCTGGAGGGGGTGGCCGAGGGCGAGCCGGTGGACCGGGAGCGCCACCGCCCCGCCGTGGAGCCCAAGGGGGCCACCTACACCGAGCTCCGCGTGCGCCGGGAGCCCTCCGGCCTGTGGCGGGCCCAGTGCGTGGTGGACGTCTGAGGCGGCAGGGCCATCGGGCCCGATCGAGCCTGGGAGCGCGAGAGCCATGGACCGCAGCCGGCTGACCCGCGTGGACGAGACCACCTGGCGCATCGAGCCCTTCGGGCGGATGCGGGTGCCCGGGATCCTCTACGCCACCGAGCGCCTGGTGGAGGAGATGGACGAGAAGGTCTTCGAGCAGGTCTGCAACGTGGCCAGCCTGCCGGGGATCGTCCAGGCCGCCTACGCCATGCCGGACGCCCACTGGGGCTACGGCTTCCCCATCGGCGGGGTGGCCGCCTTCGACCCGGACCAGGGCGGGGTGATCTCCGCCGGGGGGGTGGGCTTCGACATCTCCTGCGGGGTGCGTGCCCTGACCACCGGCCTGCGCAAGGAGGAGGTCCTGGCGGTGCAGGAGCGCCTGGCCGAGAC
>WFXX01000046.1 GCA_015490395.1 Gammaproteobacteria bacterium
CACCGTCACCGGCACCCGCACCGCGGCGGCCATGGCCGCCGCGGTGCGGGTGCCGGTGACGGTGAAGACCCGGGTGGGGGTGGACCACCGGGACCGCTACGAGGACCTGCTCCGCTTCGCCCGCCTGGTAGCCGGGGCCGGTGCCCGGACCCTCATCGTGCACGCCCGCAAGGCCTACCTGGAGGGGCTGGACCCCAAGGCCAACCGTACCGTGCCTCCCCTGGAGCATGACAAGGTGCACGCCCTCAAGGCCGACCTGCCCCAGCTGGAGGTGATCCTCAACGGGGGCCTGGCCGGCCCGGAGGAGGGCCTGGCCCACCTGGAGCCCAGGCCGGACGGGCGGCCGGGGGTGGACGGGGTGATGCTGGGCCGGGCGGCCTACCACGACCCCTACCTCCTGGCCCGGGTGGACGCCCTCTATTACGGGGACCGGCGCCCCCCGCCCTCCCGGGAGGCGGTGGCCGAGGCCATGCTGGCCTACGTGGAGGAGCAGGCCCGGCGGGGCGTGCCGGCCCGGGCGGTGTTGCGCCACCTCCTCGGGCTCTACCACGGGCGGCCCGGGGCGCGGCGCTGGCGCAGGCTCCTCTCCGGGCCCCGGGTGGACGCGGGCACCCTGGCCCGGGCCCTGGAGGAGGTGGCGGGCCGCCGGGACGTGCCCGGGAGAGCGCCCGCCTGAGGCTCAGGCGGGCGCGGCCTGCCCCGCCACGGGCGGATCCCGGAGCGGGTCGATGGCGTCGAAGCCGCGCACCACCGGATGGCGGGAGGCCGGCAGCGGCCCCCCCTCCCGGTGCAGGCGCACCGTCCCCAGGCCGGCCTCCCGGGCCGCGTCCAGCTCCGCCTCCACGTCGGACAGGAACAGGATCTCCCCCGGCGAGAGGCCCGTGCGCCGGGCGATCTCCCGATAGGAGGCCGCTTCCCGCTTGGGCCCCACCCGGGTGTCGAAGAAGCCGTCGAAGAGCCCGGTCAGGTCCCCATGGGGGGTGTGGGCGAAGAGCAGGCGCTGAGCCTGCTCCGAGCCCGAGGAATAGACGTAGAGGCGCAGGCCCTGCCCCTTCCAGCGGCGCAGGGCCCGCGCGGCGTCCTCGTAGAGGTCCCCCCGGAGCTCCCCCCGGCGGTAGCCCTCCTCCCAGATCAGCCCCTGCAGGGCCTTGAGAGGGGTGAGCTTGCGGTCCTCGTCCATCCAGCGCCGGAGCACCGCGGGGAGCTCCCCCTCGGGCACCACTCGCCCCGCCTCCTCCCCGGCCAGGCGGCGAGCCTCCTCCAGGATGCGGCGCACCGCCTCCTCCCCGCCCCGGCGGCGCAGGAAGTCCTCCAGCCGCTCCCAGGCGTAAGGAAAGAGGACCTGGTGGACGAAGGCCAGGGAGGAGGTGGTGCCCTCGATGTCGGTGACGACCGCCCGGGCCACGGCCCGCCCTCAGCCCGCCGCCCGGGCCGCGTCTGGGGCCGCCTCCGCCTCCAGGAAGGCCTCCAGGGTGGGGAAGCGGCGGGCGATGTCCGAGCCGGTGTAGCGGGCCACCCAGCCCTCAGGGGTGGTGAAGAGGCGGATGCACTGCAGCTCGGGGCGCTCGCCCATGTCGAACCAATGGGGGGTGCCCGCGGGGATGCTGATCAGGTCCCCTTGGCCGCAGAGCACCGCATGCACCCGGCCGGCGGGAACATCGTGCAGGAAGAACAGCCCCCTGCCCCGCACGAAGCAGCGCACCTCGAAGTCCTCGTGAGTGTGCTCGTCCAGAAACTTGGCCCGCAGCGCCTCACGCTCGGGGTGCTCCGGGCCCAGGGCGATGACATCCGCCGAGCGGAAGCCGTGCCGCTCCATCAGCCGCCGCACCGGCCCGGCGTAGGCCTCCAGGATCGCCTCCTGGGTCGCCTCCGGCCCCAGGGGGCGGTCCGCCTCCCAGCGCTCGAAGTCCACCCTCAGGCCGGCCAGGGCCTCGGCGATGGCCTCGGTGCCCTCCCGACGCTCCAGGCGCCGCCCCTCCTCGTCGTAGCTCACCAGCACGCTCATGGTCCCTGCCTCCTGCTCCGTACCTGCCGGCCAAAAAGATTCTAGCAAGGGCCAGCGGCCTCACTCGCCGTCCTCGGGCGGCTCCCAGCCGAGCTCCCGGGCCCGGCGCAGGGCCTCACCGTGGATGCGCTCGTGCCGGCGCCGCAGCTCCTCGGGCAGCCGGCTGACCAGGTGCCCGTAGGGCTCCCAGGCCGCGCTTACCCGGTCATAGAGCTCCTGGAGCTGGCCGTAGGTC
Organism: Gammaproteobacteria bacterium; assembly: GCA_015490395.1. Classification (GTDB taxonomy): domain Bacteria; phylum Pseudomonadota; class Gammaproteobacteria; order DRLM01; family DRLM01; genus S141-70. The sequence continues at coordinate 2,241 of WFXX01000046.1, forward strand.
CAGCCGGCGCAGCCCTCGCCCTCGGGGAGCAGCCCGAAGACCCAAGCGTCGCGGATCATGATCCCGATGGGGGTCATGCCCCCGTAACGGTCCTGGTCTAGTCCCGGATAGCGTCTCGCGCTCACGCCGCACCTCCCGCTTGTGCCTGCGGGCCACGGCCCGCCTCGGCCAAGGCCCGATAGGGATCCAGGCGCTCCATGAAATAGCACAGGCAGTCCTGGCGGATGATGCGCCGCTCCAAGGTGAGCATGGCCGGCATCACCGCCCGGCGCAGCACCAGATGCTCCCCCTCCCGCTGCAGGTAGCGCCGGGTGGCGTCCCGCCCCGTCTCATCGACGACCTCCAGGCGTCCCCCCTTGCGGACCTGCACCAGGGGCGTGCCCGGGAGCAGCTCCTGGAAGTTCCAGCGATCCAGGTCAGCGGGCAGCAGCACCCGCGCCTCGGGGTCACCGTTCTCGCCCACGGCAAAGGGCACCTCCTCGGGAATGCGCACCGTGGCCACGGTGTGGAACAGCTCCAGGTCGTGGGACGGCACGGGGTGGGCGGGCACCTCGGCCAGGCGCAGGCAGGCCTCGAGATAGGCCTGGGCCGCGCGCACCCCGCCCGGGTCGCCCACCTTGCCGCACTCGGCGGTCACCGCCGGGCAGAGCTCGGCGAAGGCCATGCTCTGCACGCCCCGCGGCCTCAGGAAGTGGACCACCGTCCGCGAGAACAACGCGGCCAAGTGGAGGAAAGGGGGATCGAGCCGGTTGACGCAGGCGTATCGGGGGTTGCAGCCGGTGTTGGCGTGCAGGTCCACGCTGGCGAAGACCCCCCGCCGGCGCATGCGCTCCACCACCTCGGCCAAGAGCCGCCCCTCGGGCCGGTGCGCGTGCTCGCCGCCCGGCCAGGCCCGGTTGTAGTCCACCTGCCCGGGGAGGCGCCGCAGCCCTAGGCGGGCGGCGGCCACATTGCCCACGAAGAGCGTCAGCGCCCTGGGCAGCGGGGTGCGGCGGGCGGCGAGCAGCCGCCGCACCGCCTCCCAGCCCACCGGCTCATTGCCGTGGAGCAGCACCGAGACGAAGAGGGGCGGCTCCCGGCGCCCCGGCAGGTGGATCAGGGCCGGGCCGGGCAGGCCCTCGTGGAGCCGGTGGGCAGGCAAGCCCAGGAGGCCCTCGGGGAGGCCCTCGATCACCGTCAGCCGCAGGGGGGAGGCGTCCATGGCCCCGACCTTAGCAGAAGGGCCGCGCCGACCGCATCCAGCCGACGCCCGCCGCCAGGAACCGCAGCGGCCTAGCTCGCCTCCAGCCCCCAACGGTGCACAGGCAGCCCCGCAGCCTGCCAGCGGCGATAGGCCCGCACCAGGGCGGGCATGTCCCGACCATGCTGGGCGCACCAAGCCCGCTGCCAGGCGGCCCCGGTGCGCCGCAGGGCCACCCGCTCCACCACCACCTCCAGGTAAGACCGGGCCTGCTCCGGAGCCACCCCCAGCCCCTCCAGGGCCTCCCGGGCCCGGGGCAGCAGCTCCTCCTCCAGCAGGGCCGCCAAAGGCCGGCGGCGGCCGTCCAGCCAGGTCAGCACTGCCTCGAGCCCGTAGCGGGCGGCGGCGTAGAAGTTGTCCCGGGCCTGAGGGAAGGGGATCCGGTCTTCGGGGGGTAGCTCCTCGGCAGCCAGCGAGGCAACCAGGCCGAAGTAGAAGGCGGCGTTGGCGATCTGGTCCCGCAGGCTAGGTCCGGCGGCCATCACCCGGTGCTCGATGCGCAGATGGGGCCGGCCATCGGAGTCGAAGCCCACCAAGGGGCGGTTCCAGCGCCAGATGGTGCCATTGTGGAAGCGCAGGTGGGGCAGGCGCTCCGAGGGCTCCTCCAGACGGGCCGGGAGCAGCACGGGATAGTGGTCCCGGTTCTCCAGGAAGCACTCCAGGACCGACTGGCGCACGTAGCCGCTGCCGAAGGTCACGCGCCGGATGGGCCCCTGGGCGGCGCCCTCGTAGCCGCCCACCTCCACCGCCTGCTCGAAGAGGGGGATGCGGGTCTCGTCCCAGAGGTCCCGCCCGAAGAGGTAAGGGGCGTTGGCCGCAACCGCTACGGTGGCAGCCGAGGTGATCATGGAGGCGTTGAGATAACGGGCCGCCCGGGAGGCGGGGACCTGCAGGTGCACCTGCAAGGAGGTGGCCGCCGACTCCAGCATCACGTTGCGGTGGGTCACCCGCAGGTGCTCCCGGCCCACGATGTCCAGGTGCAACGGGCGCCCTGCCCGGGCCGCCAGCACCTGCTCGTTGAGGGCCCGGTATCGGCGCAGTGCCGACATGTTGGCCTGGGTCAGGTGCCGGGGGGCCACGCTGGGCAGGATACCCACGGTCACCAGGAAGGCCCCCTCCGCCCGGGCGGCCTCGGCGCAGCGCCCCCAGGCCGCGGCCAAGTGGCGCTCCAGCTTCCCCAGGCAGCCGCCTCGCAGGGGCTCGGGGGGGACGTTGAGCTCCACGTTGAAGCGGGCCAGCTCAGGGACCACCAGGGGGTCCCGCAGCCGGTCCAGCACCGCCTCGTTCACCGGGGCCGGCAGGCCCTCGGCGTCCACCAGCCAGGCCTCCACCTCCAGCCCGGCCACGGGCGGGGCCTCGGAGAGGCGCCCCTCCCGGGACCAAGCGAGGAGCAGGGCCGTCTCCTCCGCCATCCGGCGCCGGAAGGCCTCGAAATCCTCCCTCCGGAAGCGGCTGGTGCCGATCTCCTGACCCATGGCCCCCGTGGCTATCCCGCCCCGCGCCCCAGAGGGGCGGCCCGCGGGGACGGCTGGGAGCCAGCCTAGACCGGCGGAGACGCCGGTGCAAGCGCCCGTTTGCCGCCCGCGCCAGCGCCTGGCTATCATCCGGTCGGCCCCGAGGCGGGCCCCTCGGTATCAGAAAGAGCGCACTAAGCAGAGAGAGCGAGGAGGAGGGGGAGCGATGGTCAGGCAGCATCGGGGGAGCGGAACCGAAGGCAGGTCGGGTGCAGGGTGGGCCGGCGCGGCGGTGCTAGCCCTGGTGTTGGCGGGCTGCGCCCAAGCGCCAGTGAAGCCCGCCGGCGAGGCCAAGGCGCCGGCAGGCCAGCAGGCTCAGAAGGGGGGCGAGCAGCAGGCTTCCAAGCAGGGTGAGCAGGCCGCCCAGCAGGTGAAGCGGAAGGCGAGCCCCCAGGCCAACGGCAAGGAGACCGGGCAGGCAGCTCAGGACCAGGAGGCCAAGATGGCCGCTCAGGGCCAAGCCGCTGAGGCCAAGGCCCGTCCTGCCCCACCCCGGCTCCCGGACGCGGCGGAGGTCCGCCAGGCGGTGGAGGCCATGCTGGCCCATCCCCGCACCCTCTTCGCCTCCAACCTGGGCAACATTTACCTCTACTTCGTCGGCGGCGCCCTGGACGCCCGCTACAGTCCGGCCCGAGGCACCCTAAGCCTGAAGGGCCTGGGGGATCGTGAGGGCAAGGCCTGCACCCTGACCCGGGACGGCCAAGCCCAGGCCCAGGGGGGCGAGGCGGCGCCCGTATGCCGGGCCCTCCTGGACACCCTGCAGGGCCTGCTCCGGGAGGAGGCGCTATAAAGGGAGCGGCGCTATAGGGAAAGGGAAGGGAGCCGGGGTCTCTCCCCCCGCCGCCCTTCACGGGGAGCTGGCCAGCAGCTCCTCCACCGTCTCCCGGAGGGCCACTTGCCAGGGCCGGGCCTCCAGGCCCAGGCGCTCCCGGGCCAGCCGGCAGTCCAGCACGGCCCGCAGGGGGCGGCGGGCGGCGGTGGGATAGTCAGCGGTGGCGATGGGCCGCACCGGGACCTTCCGGCCCAGGCGGGGGGCGGCCGCCTCCACCACGGCCTCGGCCAGGGCGTGCCAGGTGGTCACCCCCTCGCCGGCCAGGTGATAGGTGCCCCAGGGCAGGGCCTCGCCCGCCAGGTGGCGGTGGGCCAGGTCCAGCGCGGCCTCGGCCAGGTCTGCGGCCGCCGTGGGCCGGCCCCACTGGTCAGCCACCACCTCCAGGACATCCCGCTCCGCGGCCGCGCGCAGGATGGCCTTGACGAAGTTGCGCCCGAAGGGGCTGTAGACCCAGGAGGTGCGCAGGATCAGGTGCCGCCCCCAGGCCTGGCGCACCGCCTCCTCGCCGGCGGCCTTGCTGGCCCCGTAGACGTTGAGGGGGGCCACCGGGTCCCCCTCCCGGTAAGGGCGCGCCAGGCGGCCGTCGAAGACGTAGTCCGTGGAATAGTGCAGCAGGGGCACCCCCAGCTCCCGGCAGGCTGCGGCCAGGGTCGCAGGGCCGTCCCGGTTCACCCGCCAGGCGGCCTCGGGCTCCCGCTCCGCCCGGTCCACGGCGGTGTAGGCGGCGGCGTTGATCACGAAGGCGGGACGATGCGCCTCCAGGGCCCGGCGCACGGCCCGGGGGTCGGCCACGTCCAGCTCCGCCCGGCCCAGGCCCCGCGCCTCCAGGCCGTAGGCGGCGGCCCGGCGCAGCAGCTCCCGGCCCACCTGGCCCCCGGCGCCGGTGACCAGGACGGGCCCCTTCACGAGCCTTCCCCTGCCCAGGGGGGGAGACGCTCGGGAGGCACCTCGGCCAAGCGCGGGGCCCGGGCGTCCTTGTCCGAGAGGCGTGGCGGCCCCTCCAGAGGCCAGGGGATGCCCAGGTCCGGATCGTCCCAGCGGATGCCGGCGTCGGCCTCGGGGAGGTAGAGGGCGCTGCACTTGTAGGCCACCAGGGCAGGACCCTCCACCACGCAGAAGCCGTGGGCGAAGCCCTCGGGGATGTAAAGCTGGTGGGCGTTCTCTGCCGAGAGCAGCTCCCCGTGCCAACGGCCGAAGGTGGGCGAGCCCCGCCGGATGTCCACGGCCACGTCCCAGACCGCCCCGGCCAGGACCTGCACCAGCTTGGCCTGGGGCTGGGGCCACTGGTAGTGCAGGCCCCGGAGCACCCCCGGCTCAGACCAGGAGTAGTTGTCCTGCACGAAGGGCCCTGGGATGCCGGACCCGGTATAGCGTTCCCGGTGGTAGCCCTCCATGAACCAGCCCCGGGCGTCCCGGAAGCGACGGGGCTCGAGGAGCAGCACGCCCGGGAGGGGGGTGGCCGTCACCCGCATCAGGCCGCCCCCCCGGGCGGCGGGCCCTCCGCCCGATTCCCCTCCTCCAGGAGCCGCAGTAGATAGCGGCCGTAGCTATTGGCGCACAGGGGCCGCGCCAGACGCTCCAGCTGGGCATCGTCGATGTAGCCCATGCGCCAGGCCACCTCCTCCGGGCAGCAGATCTTGAGCCCCTGCCGGCTCTCCACGGTCTCGATGAACTGGGCCGCCTGGAGCAGGGAGGCATGGGTGCCGGTGTCCAGCCAGGCGATGCCCCGGCCCAGGCGCTCCACATGCAGCCTGCCCCGCTCCAGATAGGCTCGGTTGAGATCGGTGATCTCCAGCTCCCCCCGGGCCGAGGGCCGCAGCCCCTCGGCCAGCCCCACCACCTCTTCGTCGTAGAAGTACAGGCCGGTGACCGCCTGGTGGGACGGGGGACGGGCCGGCTTCTCCACGATGTCCACGGGCCGGCCCGCCCCGTCGAAGGCCACCACCCCGTAGCGCTCGGGGTCCCGCACGGTATAGGTGAAGATGGTAGCCCCTTCAGGGCGAGCGGCGGCCCGCCGCAGGGCCTCGGCCAGCCCGTGGCCGTAGAACAGGTTGTCCCCCAGCACCAGGCAGGAGCGCCGACCGGCCACGAAGTCCCGGCCGATGAGGAAGGCCTGGGCCAGCCCCTCCGGGCGGGGCTGCTCGGCGTAGGTGAGGTGGATGCCCCACTGGGCCCCGTCGCCCAGGAGGCGGCGGTACAGGGGCAGGTCCCGGGGGGTGGAGATGAGCAGGATCTCCCGGATGCCGGCCAGCATCAGGGTGCAGAGGGGGTAGTAGACCATGGGCTTGTCGTAGACCGGCAGGAGCTGCTTGCTCACCGCCACGGTGACCGGATAGAGGCGGGTCCCGCTGCCCCCGGCCAGCAGGATTCCACGGGAGAGCGCGCCGCTCATCCGCTGGCTGCCTCCCGCCC
>WFXX01000047.1 GCA_015490395.1 Gammaproteobacteria bacterium
GCCTCCTCCAGCGCGTCCAGCACCCTCTCCTGCTCCTGCGGAGATCGTCCGTAGGGGATGAGAACGAGCTCGCAGGCGCATCCCAGGCCCTCCTCCAGCAGCGGCCGCAGGCGCTCCAGGTGGGCGCTGTCGACGGCCTGGCGCCCGGCCGCGTCCATCAGCTCGAGCCGGGCCTCCTCCAGGCTTCCGGGGCGCGCGGCGGCCACGTGCTCGATGAGGACGTCCCACATGGAGCCCGCGGTGCCGAGCACCACCAGCCGGCGGGCCTGCACCTGCTCCGCCAGGGCCAGGCCGAAGAAGGGCGTCTCCGCCTCGCGGCCGTCCGGGAAGCGGTACCGGGCGCGCCGGTAGCCGGTCTTGGGGTCGGCCTGGGCCTTGCCCAGGAAGGTCACCAGGGTCGGTCCGCTCATGGGGAGCCCTCCTTCGTTGCCGCCGAAGCGAGACCGCGCACGCCGGAGGGGAGCTCCTCGCGGCGCGCCCCATAGGCCTCGAGCCGCGCCCCGAAGCGCTCTAGATCCTCGGCACTGAGCTCCTTCCCGCGGGCCTCGGGCGGGACCTCCACGGCCAGGTGCACATAGCGCGCGCCCTTCTTGTTGAGCGCGGCGACCAGGTGCACGGGCAAGGTGCCCACCACCACGTCTCCGGGCCGCACCTCCCCGGGATCGAGATGGGCCACCACCCGATCCGGGGCCAGGCCCTGGCGGCGGCACCACTCGGCCGCACCAGAGTGTCGGGTCACCAGCCAGATCCTGCCGGGCTCGCGCCGGGGCGGCGCGTCGGCCCATCGGGTCTTCGCCTCCTCCCACAGGCGCTCCAGGCGATCGATGAGCACCTGCGCCTGGTGGGGCTGCCTGCGGAAGCCGCCGTGCTCGATGTCGTTGCGCACGTCGGCGACACCCTGGTCTTCCTGCTCGGCCCAACGTCCTTCGGCCTCCCGCCGCGCCTCCCGGTTGAACGAGGCGCTGTTCACCTCCACCGCCTCGGGGCCGCCGTAGCGGTTGATGTCGCCCTCGCGCAGCACCACGGCCGCCTCGGGATAGCGCTGGAAGTCCAGGTAGCGTCGGGCCAGGGCCAGGAGGGCCCGCTGGCCCTCGGGCGAGGCGAGCCGCTCCGCCTCCAGCCCCTCGACGACCTCGCGCACCCGGTCCAGCACCGGGCCGAAGGGCGGGAGGACCTCCACGACCTCCTCGCGGTAGCGCTCCAGCGCCTCCCGGAGGGCCCGGGCGCTCCCGCGGGCCTTGTGCTTCTTGTCCTGGGCCTGCTCGTAGCCGGTGACCAGCGAGGCCACCCGGATGGTGGCCAGGTCCTCGCCGAAGCGCCGCAGGGCGTTCACCAGCACCTGCACCTTGGGGAAGCGTCCGCCCCGGGGCGTCAGGGTCCTGACCCGCTCCGCCCAGGCGCCCTCGGCGGTCTCGATGAGCAGCGAGGGATTCCCCGTGCGGGCGAAGGTGGCCGCTCCGTGGGCCCACGCCACCAAATCCAGCAGGAGGGTGAGGTCCCAGATGGGGGACTCCTCCGGCTCCTCCTGCAAGTATCTGCCGTAGAGGACCTGGGCCTCGCCGCGGCCCAGCCGGCCGGCGGCGCGCAGCATGGCCAGCGCACCGGCCGCGAAGAAGGGCTGGGCGCGGAATCCGTGGGTGATGTCGAGGATCACCGGAGGCTCGCCCAGGGCCTCGGCCAGGGCCTGGAAGATGGCCCACAGCTCCTGCTCGTCCTTGCCATCCGGGATGGGCACGATGCGCAGCGGCGGCCCGTCCCGGAAGGCCTCCTCCAGCCCCGGGCCGTTCTCCTCCTGAGCCTTCCGGGTGGCCAGGACGACGGCCTCGCGCGCCCCCCACAGATGGGCGATGGCGCGCGTGACGAAGCGGGTCCGCAGGCGTGCGCGCCCCTCGTGCACGTAGCAGGTCTCCTCGTACTTGCCGGTGCCGAGGAAGGCCACCACGCGCGGCCCTTCCCTCTGGCTGCTGCCTTCTCTTGCGCTCAATGCGGACCCTCCCTGCGCACTGCTTCGGCCCCATCGCCTTCCAGGCGCTGGAAGCGCACCGCCTGCGGCGGCAGCCTCAGGTGGAACCGTCCCGGCCGGCCGCGACCGGCCACCAGGTAGGGCCCGGCGGCAGGCCCCAGGGCCTTGCGCAGGGCCCGGTGGAGCTTGGCCTTGTGGGAGGAGAAGTAGTCGCCGTCCATGCCCCTGGCCAGGGCCCGCTCGGTGGCCTCGGTATCGTCCCACGCGCCGCGGACGAGGCGGTACTCGGCGAGGAAGCGCTCCGCCCACTCGGGGTCGGGGGCCCCCTTGGGGGGCGCGGGAAGCGGCGGCTCGCCCCGCAGGGCCCGGCGGGCGAAGACGGCATAGAGGGCGAGCTCCGCAGGCGGCAGCTCCACCACCACGCCGCCTGCGCGCACGCGCCGGCCCTCGAGGTCCAGCACCAGCTCGGGGGGCGCCAGGTCCCGGCGGGCGGCTTCCACGGCCTCGCCGAAGCGCATGCCGCCCTCGGCCAGGCGGGCCTCCAGGGCGTGGCGCAGGGAGACGAAGGGGATCTCCGCCAGCCAGATGCGGGCCCGGGAGGCGTCCAGGGGCCGGTTGTCCCGCGTGAAGACGATGCGCTCCTCGCGGCTCGGGTAGAAGAAGTCGGGCAGGCCCTCGTAGGGGGCCTCCACGAGGACGTGGGAGAGGCGGTCCTGGGGCCTCCCGCAGAGGCTCATGGCATAGCCCAGGTAGTAGCCCATGGTCTTGCGGCCCCCGGCGATGGAGGCGTGCACGGCGCAGGCGGGATCGGCGGTGAGCGCCCGCACCCGCTCCAGGATCCGGTCCGCGGCGCACTCGTTGTCCTCGGGGGTGCGGATGTCGTCCACGGCCTCGCCCGCGCGCTCCAGGACGCTCACCTGCTCCATCCCGAAGGCGATGGGCGGCAGCCGGTATTCCCGTCGCAGGCGCTGGAACCAGCCCGGATCCCGAGAGAGGAGCTGGAGCTGGATGCGCCGGGCGCCCTCGGCGGTGGTGACCACCTGCACCTCGGTGGGGACGAAGCGCTCGGGCTCGGGCCGCTCCACGGCCAGGGCATAGAGGGTCTCGGTGATCACCTGGGGCGAGAGGCCGGCCACGCAGAGCAGCACCCGGCGGGGATAGGCGCCGGGGCGGCGGGGATCGAGGACCTCGCTCATCCCAGCGCCTCCAGGCTGTAGCGCCCCAGGCCCATGCTGGTGGCCTTGCCGGCATGCACCAGCTCGCCGGCCTGGAGCCAGGGCCAGAAGGGGGCGAGGGCCCGGCCCTCCAGCTCCACCCGACCCACCAGCCCCCCCATGCGCATGGCGGCGCGCTGGCGGGTGGAGTAGCGGGTCCAGTCCTGCCAGCGGAGAGAGGCTTCCTCCCAGGCCACCGCCTCCGAGGCCTCGGCCAGGGCCCGGTAGTCGGCCTCCAGGGGACCCGGGCCGTGGAAGTGGTGGAGGGAGCCCAGGCGGCGGAGGAGGTTGCGCAGGAGGTC
>WFXX01000048.1 GCA_015490395.1 Gammaproteobacteria bacterium
AGCTCCAGCACGGGCCCCTCCCCGGCATCGCCCCGGCCCACGAAGGCCGGCAGCTCGTCGCCCAAGCCGTCGCGCACCGGCCGGGCCACCGCCTGCAGCAGGTCCCGCTCCAGGGCGGCGAAGGCCAGCTGCACCGCGGCCAGCTCCCGGTCCACCGCCTCCAGGCGTTCCCGGGCCTGGAGCACCTGGCGCAGGCCCCCGTAGGCCAGGGTGGCCAGCACGGCGAAGACGGCCAGGGCCACCACCAGCTCCAGGAGGGTGAAGCCGGCACGGCCCCTCACGGCCTCTCGCCCTCCGCAGGCCCCGATGGCCGGGGCAGGTAGGCCACCAGGGCCGCGGCCACCTCGCGGCGCCCGGCGTCGGCGTAGACCGCCACGTCCAGCCGGCGCACGTCCGGGTCCTGGGTCCGCGAGACCCGTACCGCCCAGGGCCAGTCCCTCCCCCCCATGGGGCTCTCGCCCTGGAGCACGCCGGGGGCCGGCCACGCGCCCTGCAGGCGCAGGGCGGTGACCCGGTCCACGGCCACCCACTGGGCCAGGGTGCGCTCCTTGAGCCGGGTCTCCTGGCGGGCGTAGCCGCCCACCTCGGCCACCACGGCCGCCAGGGCCACGGCCAGCACGGCCAGGGCGGCCAGCACCTCCAGCAGGGTGAAGCCGCCCGGGCGGCCCTCAGGCCGACGTGGGTCCGGTGGCCCAAGGCCCCCCCAGGGGCTCACCGCCCGTCTCCTCCTCCAGCGCCAAGCGGCCCCGACGGTCGCCTTGCAGCACCCAGGCCGGGCTCTCGCCGGCGGCGGGGGCCACCCGCAGCCGAAAAGGGGTGGCCTCGCCGCTGGAGAGGAAGTAGACCCGCCCCAGGGCCTCGCCCGCCCCGGCGGGCAGGGCCGCGCGACCCTCCACCTCCAGGCCCTCCAGCAGCACCGTCTCGGGCAGGCGCCGCTCCCGCAGCAGGGGGTCCCCCGCCAGCGGGACCCATCGACCGGCCTCCAGGGTCAGGAAGCGGTAGCCCCCCGGGTCCAGCTCCACGGCCAGCTCCCGGCCCTGGAGCACCGCCTCCCGGGCCGCCAGGTCCAGCAGGGCCGCCAGGCGCCGGGCCTCCTCGGCGGCCGGGTCCCGCCGGCCCCCCAGGGAGAGGACGGCCAGGGAGGCCAGCAGGCCCACGATGAGCACCACCACCAGCACCTCCACCAGGGTGAAGCCGGCCCCGCGGCCGCCGCAGGGGCTATTCCTCCAGGTTCCAGTTGCCGATGTCGGCATCCTTCCCCTCGCCGCCCGGCCGCCCGTCGGCCCCCAGGGTATAGACGTCCACGGGGCCGTGCACGCCGGGGTTGAGGTAGAGATAGGGCCGGCCCCAGGGATCCTTGGGCAGGCGGTCCAGGTAGCCGCCCTCCTTCCAGTTCCGGGCGTTGGGGGGACGCCGCACCAGGGCCTCCAGGCCCTCGTCGGTGGTCGGGTACTCGCCGTTGTCCAGGCGGTAGAGCTCCAGGGCGCTCTGGATGGCCCGGATGTCTGCCTTGGCCTTGGCGATGCGGGCCGCCTCGGGCCGGTCCATGATCCGCGGCACCACCACCGCGGCCAGGATGGCCAGGATGACCACCACCACCATGACCTCGATGAGGGTAAAGCCCCGCTGCCGGGGCCGCCCCCATCCGCCTCCTCCCGCCTTGCCGTCGGCTCCCTTGCCCAGCATCGCGTTCATGCGCGCTCCTCGCTCTCGCTCCCAGACGCCCTCAGCGCACCAAGCGGTTCAGGTCGAAGATGGGCAGCAGGATGGCCAGCACGATGGCCAGCACCAAGGCGCCCATCACCAGGATCAGCACCGGCCCCAGCAGCTCGGTGAGGGTGGCGGTGAGCACCTCCAGCTCCCGCTCCTGGGTGGCCGCCGCCCGCTCCAGCATGGCCTCCAGCCTTCCGGAGGCCTCGCCGCTGGCGATGAGGTGCACCATCAGCGGCGGGAAGAGGCCCTGGGCCTGGAGGGCGGCGTGCAGGCTGGCGCCCTCGCGCACCCGCCGCGTGGCCTCCTCCACCACCTCGCGCATGGGAAGGCTGCCCAGCACCGCCCCGGCGATGCGCAGGGCCTCCAGCACGGGGACCCCGCTGCCGGCCAGGATGGCCAGGGTGCGGGCGAAGCGGGCCGCCTCCATGCCCCGAATGAGTCGCCCCACCAGGGGCAGGCGGAGCAGCAGGGCGTGCCAGCGCCGCCGCCAGGCCGGACGGCGCAGCAGGGCCCGCAGCCCCAACGCCCCCAGGGCGGCGCCCGCCAGCCACCACGGGCCCTGCTGGCGCACCGCCTCGCTTAGGGCGATGAGGGCCCGGGTCAGCCAGGGCAGCTCTTGTCCCAGACCCTGGAAGACCTGCACGATCTGAGGCACCACGTGCACCATGAGCAGGCCCACCACCAGCAGGGAGACCCCCACCACCAGGGCCGGATAGAGCAGGGCCAGGAGGGTGCGCTGGCGCAGGTCCTGCCGGCCCTCGGTGTAGTCGGCCAGGCGCTCGAGCACCGCATCCAGATGCCCGGACTCCTCCCCGGCGGCCACCGTGGCCCGGTAGAGGTCCGGGAAGACTCGGGGGAACTCCCCCAGGGCCGCCGCCAGGCTGTGGCCCTCCAGGACCCGGGCGCGCACCGCCAGCACCAGGCTCTGCACCCGGGGCTGCTCGGCCTGCCGGGCCAGGGCCTGCAGGGCCTCCTCCACGGGCAAGCCCGCCCGCACCAGGGTGGCCAGCTGCCGGGTGAGCAGGGCCAGCTCCGCCGGCCTCAGGCGCCAGCGCCGCCCGGGGCGGCGGCGCGGCCCCTCCGCGGCCCGGCGGGCCTCGGCGCGCCCCTCCCCGGCGATGGCCTCCACCGCCAGCGGGGCCCAGCCGCGCTCGCGCAGCAGCTGGCGCACCTGCCGGGGGGTGTCGGCCTCCAGCACCCCGCGGCGCTCCCGCCC